>NZ_SFBO01000187.1:0-33368 GCF_007095705.1 Microcystis sp. Msp_OC_L_20101000_S702 | reverse complement strand
TCGCCTCAGTTTTCCAACAATTCCTATTTTTTCATAATTAGGGGTTTCAAGACCCCCCTAGCTGGTGCCGAGAAAACCTTCACCAGCTAAGTATTTTTACTCAAGTCTCTGGAGGGGGATAGCTTATGTGACAGTTGAAGGTGCGGAATGTGGGTTAAAAAACCTAGAAATCAGTTTTTAGGATGGTAAACAAGTTGAATATCGATTTTATTTCTCTTGAATTCCCACTCTTGATCTCTCAGCCTTCTGATCTTCCAGAAATTTTCCTTGTTGCCAGAGAACTATGATACAATGGCATCAAAAAATAGAGGAAAAATTTTTTTATCATGGACAAGGTGTCAACACCAAGCCTATCAATTGTTATTCCCACTAGAGAAGGATTCGCTGACCACTGGTTTAATGCGCTGACCGAGGTCAAGGGAGAAGTAGAATTTATCTTGGTTCATCCACCGGGAGCCCCTAAGTATCCTACTTCCGACCCTAGGGTACAGCAAATAGTCAGTCCCTTGCGGGGAGAAATTATTCAACGTGCCACAGGTTTGATCAATGCTACCGCTCCCTATACATTGACAATTAATTGTGATGAGTATATCAATCCCGACATTTCAGAAATTAGCCGTCAATACTTTTCCCGATTTCCTGATAGTTGGGTCATGAGACTTAGCCGGAAAGATGTTGAATTTGGTAAAAAAGAAATTCTAGAAGCTCCTTGGCTTTCACCAAAACTGATCGAAAAACTAGAAGTTTGTGGTAGGTCTCAAGGTAACTCTAAGCTATACGAACAAGGCAACTACCTATTGGAAATTCCCATTACTCCTATCGATAATAAATTTGACGTAATGTGTATTTTTAGAGGAAGAAGAGATCATCGAGGTCCTCATACAGAGAATTTTGACAAGAAGGTTTGGAAAACTTCTATAGCACAGGAAACCCTGAAGGATCTGGTGGGGTTAATGCCTTTTATGGGTCCGTTTAAGTATATTCCCTTTTGGTGTCTTGATCGAGTTTTGGGACTAGCTATACAAGCGAAGTTTTTTGAGCAAGGAAAAGGCAAAATTATTGGTCATCTCTTACCGATGCCAGAACAAATTCGTATTGAAAATAATCCACCTGAATACATACGATTTAATCGTTATGGTGTACTTTCTGAACTTTACTTAATCAGACGTTTTCCCCAATACGGATATATGTGGAATCTCGTTATTCCCAACATCTTAAATGTGCCGCGAATCTTTATTCGTTCTCGCTTGGGTAAAGAGGTATGAAATATCAGTCTATCTGTAATCTCCCAAGTAAGTAAGTATTAAGACTTGCTTCCTATTTTTTAGCTGTTAACCTTAATTTAGCTTTTTAAATATTTGCCTAATTTTAATTTTCACACCGTTGTAAAATTCTTCAAAAAATAGATTCCAAAAGTAGCCATACTGGGGAAATTGTTTCACTAACAACATCTCTACCAACACTAACAATCGCACTGTTTTTAAGGAATAAGGCCTAACAATATATCTGATTTGACCAGGTTCGGGCATCCAATGACCAATACAAGCACCTGTTTGAAAAAATTTAGCTTGAATATATAGTCCGATTGCCCTATCTAATCCCCAAAGAGGCAACCAAGTTAAAAGTTCCGCCATTCTTGTCCCTTGAAACATTTCTGTGAGAGCTTCTTTAACTGCTGGACTTTTCCAAATGGTATTATTAAAAGGTTCCACATGACTTCCATGAATGTCTTTTCTCTTAGCGTAGGGCCAGAGAGCAACTTTTATATCAAAATGATTTTCTAGAGGAGCAATGGGAACTTCTATCAAATCCTGATAGGAATCTTCTCTTTTTCTGGCAATCCTAAGTTGCTCAAGAGATGGCAATTGCTGCCAAGGTCTTTTAATTTTTTCTTCATCTAAGTAGTTTATTTTTTCTTTAAACAAACGCAGCATCCAACTCTGAGGAAATTTCTCAAAGTATTCAAAAGTTAGGGATACAACGTCCGGATGCACGAAGTCATCATCATCTAAAGCCAGTATATACTGACCCGTGGCGTTCATTAAACCGAAGGCTCTTTGAGGTGTTTCTCCTTTGTAGAGACTGTATAAAATTTTTACTCGTGGGTCAGCTATGAAGGCCGCAGTTGTGCCAGGAGGGTAAACTAAAATAAATTCTACATTTCCCTGCACGGATAAAAGTTGTTGTAACCAATATTCGGAAAAATTTCCGATGGTCGGGCTAACAATAGATAATATCGGTTGATTGAAACTAGCAAGCATCTCTGGTGAATTTATTGAGAAATAATTTGACGATACCAACACAAATTTGCTGAACTTAGGTGACTACCAAGACTCTCTCAAAAAAATACTTTTCAGATGAAAGATGGTAATTCTTGTTGACTCTTATTGTAATCTTGGGGAATGCCTATGTCAATAAAATATTCGTCAGAAATCAAGCCATACATGGGAATTTTCTCGGTATAAACTTTGAGAAAGTCGTCCTCAAAAGAAAATTTTGATGGCAGATCAAAGCTGGATAATATGTTTTTCCCTGCACAATATATGCCGCCATTAATATAGCCCTTATCTTGATATTTTTTGGATTCAAACCCGATAATTTTTTGGTCATCGTCTAGCAGAACATTATTATAACGATCAAAGTCGGTTAGCGGCTTCAGAGCAACAGTTATCAGGGATTTCTTTTGATTATGTAAATTAATTAAGGCGGATAAATTGACATTAAACAAGGTATCGCCGTTGACAATTAATGCTTGTTCGGTTTCAATTTTATTGAGTGCCAACCGGATTGCTCCTCCAGTTCCCAAGGGTGTATCTTCTATCAAATAAGTTAGCTCGTATTCCTTGTATTTATAACCAAAATGATCGATAATTTTTTGATGTTCATAGCCCACAGAAACTAAAAATTTGTTGGTAATTTTTTGAGAGATTAGGTAATCTAATAGATACTCTAAAAAAGGCCTGTCGGCAACGGGAGCCATGGGTTTTGGTAAACTGTTGATCACCGATCGCAACCTGGTTCCTAACCCACCCGCCAGAATAATTACATCCATAGATACACCTCAAAAATTTGAATTATTGCCAATCTTTTAAAAACTATTTTTAGGATTATAGGGATAATCCTTCCCCGTTGATGCTTGGTTTGCTATAATGTCCATGCTTGGGTTCCGTATTTGGTAAAATGAAAATTAATCACTTGGCCTCCTTCTGATTTCAAAGCTTTAGTTACTTCGATTTTCTTGGTAGGATCGACCATAAAGATAATAAAACCACCGCCACCAGCTCCTGATATTTTGCCTGAATAGGCCCCGGTTTCCCTAGCTACCCGATAAATGCGATCAATCTGCGGATTACTAATTAATTTGGATAATTTCTTTTTCGCTTCCCAAGAAGTTCTCAGAATTTCTGCTATCCCCATAAAATCTGATTTAAGCAGTGCTTCTTTAAAGAGAATTGCCTCTTTTTTGAGTTGATGGGTAGCGGCGATCGCTTGTTCATTTTTTCCTTGGACATTCTGAATTTGATCCTCAATTACTTGAGATGAGTAGCGAGAAATGCCTGTATAGTAGAGGATCAGAGAGACTTCCAATTCATTGATCACCCAATTTTTAATCCGCAAAGGATTAACTATGACTCGATCTTGTTCATAAAATTCCATAAAATTAAAACCGCCAAAAGTGGCAGCGTACTGATCCTGTTTGCCCCCTAACCAGCTTAGATCAATTCGTTCGATCTCGTAGGCTAAATGGGCGATATCATACTCACCTAGGGGTAATTTTAACAGTTCCACAAAGGCTTTAACCATGGCTACCGCTAGGGTAGAAGAAGAACCTAATCCCGAACCAGCCGGCGCATCGGAAAAGGTAGTGATTTGCAGCGGCAAAGGTTGCCCTTGATTAAAGTCTTTAATCAAACGATTATAGACCGCTTTATGCAGATCGAGAACGCCGTTATAGGGGAGAGGAAACTGGAGGGTTTCTATTTGTTGTTCTCCTCGATCGGCGGCAACAAAAATGACTTGTTTGTCAGTAATTTCCGTGACTGTACAGTAGGCATAGAGATCGATAGTAGCGTTGAGAACGTAACCCCCATAAAGACTACAGTAAGGCTCCACATCGGTGCCGCCACCACCTAAACCTAATCTTAAAGGAGCTTTGGTTCTGATGATCATAGGTAGGCTGTTTAGGTTGATTTTTTGCTAGGAGATTTTAGTTAGGAAAGAGCGCTTCTTCGATCGCTAAACAAATAGTATGGAGAACAAAACCATGACCTTCTTGAATGCGCGGGGTACTGGTACTAGGAATCATCAAACAATAATCGGTTTTTTGCTCTAGAGCTAATCCCTTCGCCCCAGTTAAACCGATGCTAGTGAGACCTTTTACTTGACAAACTTTGAGAGCTTGATGGATATTAGCGGAATTTCCCGAAGTGGAAATACCGATAAACACATCGCCAGGGTTTCCTTCCGCTTCTATCTGGCGGCTAAAAATATATTCGTAGCCATAATCGTTGGCAATCGCTGTTAAACTGGCGATATCGCTATTGAGGACGCGAACTGGTA
Source organism: Microcystis sp. Msp_OC_L_20101000_S702 (assembly GCF_007095705.1). Taxonomy (NCBI): domain Bacteria; kingdom Bacillati; phylum Cyanobacteriota; class Cyanophyceae; order Chroococcales; family Microcystaceae; genus Microcystis; species Microcystis sp. Msp_OC_L_20101000_S702. The sequence continues at coordinate 28,808 of NZ_SFBO01000187.1, read as the reverse complement.
AAGACTGTCTTTCTTTCAGAAATCGGCCGTGCAGCTCACCGCCAAAATGGATAGCATCGGCGGCACTGCCTCCATTACCAGCCACTAATACTTTGTGGTTATTGCGATAAGCATTGATACATACTTGGCAAATCTCTTGGATTTTTTCTAGATATTTTGTCTCGGTTAGTAGGTTTTTTTTCAGGACATAAGCTTCCTCCAATTCAGTCTTGATTAAAATTGACAGAGACGGATCACTCTGGAAACTATCCAATTTTTTGTTTGATTTTTCCACCATTGGCATAGGTTTGATTTTCCAATTTTTATTAGTTGAATAAATTTAACTCTCAATCATTCTGTCATTATATTGAATAGTATCAAAAGACGAGAATCGCTCTCCATTAATTGGGCATAAAACCCCTAGCACGGTAGAATTGATCACGGGACAAGAAAAACAGTCCAATGATAGTTCTAGAAAAACCTAGAGCGATCAAGTCAAAAGAGTGATCCTTTGCCAGTTATTCTGGGAATATACCACAAACGCCCCAACCCTAGCACAATTTGTTTTGTTTGTGAATAAACTTTTGATCTATTCTGACCGAGACGAGGGATTTCTGAGCGGGGGTTCAACCTTTGCCAGTCTTGGCCTTTTGTTTGGCTGGACAAAAATGTTAACAATTCCTGACAATACCGCCGATATAATCAAAAGCCCAAAGGCCTGACGGCGTATAATATGCCCTGATTGCTATACCCTGACATCTAGATAGTAAAGAGAAGCAATTTAGCCGAGAAAACTAGCACAAATCGCGACAATCCCTCGAATTTTGTCTGTCCATCGGTTCAAGCTCTCGTCTCTGACAGAAGAACTGAGAATTCTAGTCCCCGACTCGAAAAAGTCCCACATAATGAATCCTTTCCCCGCAATTTCCGTCAATGACGGCCACCAGAAATACCCGTCTCCGCCACATTTTGGCAATTCTGACCGCGAAAGCGAAGATAGAGCAAAAAAGAACAAAGCCTTATTTCTCGATCGAGATGGGGTAGTTATTGACTATATTCCCTATCTGAGCAAACCAGAACAGGTGAGCATTCCCGCCGGGGCAGCGGCTGCCTTAAAACAGTGGCAGGATGCGGGTTATCTGCTGATCATCATCACCAATCAATCGGGACTTGCTAGGGGCTATTTCACTTGGGACGATTTGGCGGCGATTCACGGGCGTATGATTGAGGAATACCGACAATTGGGCGTGCATTTTCACGATCTTGCCATCTGCCCGCACCATCCCGACGAAGGTTGTCCCTGCCGCAAACCCTCCCCCTATCTGCTGCTGACAGCCGCCCAGCAATACGGAATTGACTTAGCCGGCTCGTTGTTCATCGGCGATGCGCCCAGTGATCTAGAATGCGCCCTAGAAGCTGGTTGTCAGCCCGTATTACTCTTAACAGGGCGAGGAAAAGTCACCCTTGGGGAGATCGAGAAATACCCAGTTGAGATTCCCGTATATAGCCAACTAAAGGAAACGGTAGAATTATTGTCAAAAACCGCTGCCGAACCAGAATTATGAGAATATTAGTCCTTTTTTGCAATAACTTTCCCTATCCACCTAGTCGCGGGGCAACGGAGGGGAGAACTTTTAACCTGATCAAATGTCTTCACCAAAACCACGATGTCACCCTGTTTGCTCGTCGGGTAGAAAATGTCACGGAAACTCAGATCGAAGAATTAAAAACCTTTACCAATCATCTTGTCTTATTTCCGCCCCAGGAAATTCCCGAACCAGGCAAGGGACTGACAAAACTAATCGGTCAAACAGGGCGCTTTCTGGAGGCAATAGTACAGATGACCCCTGCTAGTGTTCTTAGTTATCGTTCGCCGCTAATTCAAGAGCGAATAGATGAATACGTCGAGCAGCAAAAATGTGATGTAATTATCTGCGCTCAGAGTATCAGCGAGATTTTTATCCGGCCAGAATACCGTCAGCGAGTCAAAACCGTAGTAGATATTCACAGTTCCGTGTACGGTTGGACACGCAATCATTTGGATAGAGGAGCCTCCACCTATCCCCTGCGGGATTTTCTCTATCTGCCCCTACTCTATCAGTACGAAAAACGTTACTGTGCCAAGTTTTCGCAATTGGTGGCCACTACCGATTATGATCGCGAACAATTATTAAAAATCCTCCCGGATGCACGGGTGGATATCGTGCCTAATGGCGTGGATTTAGCCCTGTTTCCCTATCGTCCTCGGGATCCCGGCGGTCATAAATTGGTCTTTGTCGGTGCCATGAGTTCCACCCATAATATCGATGCCGCCCGTTTTTTTGTTTTAGAAGTCCTGCCAGTCATTCAACAGCGATATCCCGACACCACTTTAACCCTAGTGGGGGCCAACCCAGCACCGGAAGTTCTCGAACTGGCCAAGTATCCCGGTGTGAGGGTGACGGGAACCGTTCCCTCGACAGTGGAATATTTACACCGAGGAACCGTTTGTGTGGTTCCCCTGCGGGTGGGATTGGGAATCAAGACTAAAACTCTAGAATCCATGGCCGCGGGGATTCCGATTGTCGCCAGCGATCGCGGTTTAGAGGGTTTAACGGTGGCAGCAGCGGGAATTCCCCCTAGGGCGCTGCGGGCTAATAGTGTTGCTGAGTACGTTGCAGCGATCTCTAGGTTGTTCGATGATCCTTCTGTGCGAGAACAACTGTCCCATAATGGCCGGGCGATGGTGGAATCGGAGTACACCTGGGAGCGAGCGGGACAAAGATACGAGGAAATTTTGCAGGACTAATATTATTTCTTAACCCCGAAATTTCTTTCGAGACTGTTAGAGGGTTTTACCGCTATAAAAATTGATTTTTTGGAGCCTAATCATGAAAGTTTTAATAGTAGGAAATTACGTCAACGATCGGCAGATTAGTATTAATCGTTTTGTCGGTTTAGTGGAGAAAGGACTCAGACAAAAAGGACACGAAATTCGGCGAGTGCAAGCACAGCCTATTTTCGGTCAACTGAAGCCTTCTCCCCAGGGAATCGGCAAGTGGTTAGGGTACATCGATAAGTTAATTATTTTCCCAGTGCAGTTACGTCAGCAGCTTGATTGGGCTGATATCGTCTGCATTTGTGATCAAGCTTTATCCTATTTAACTCCCTATCTAAAAGATCGCAAATATTTTGTCATCTGTCATGATCTGCTGGCCATCCGTTCCGCCCTAGGAGAAATTCCTGAAAATCCCACCAGTTGGACGGGAAAACAGTATCAGGCGATGATTTTGCGAGGATTAAAACAGGCTAAATATGTTGTCTGTTCTTCCGAAGCTACTCGTGCCGATGTTCTCCGTTTAACTAAAATTGCTCCCGAACAAACGGAAGTAATTGAGGATTGCTTGAATCAGGGATACAGTCCGATGACAAAAGCAGCAGCAGTAGCTCTGGTGGGCAAATTTAATATCAACCGTGATTATCCTTGGCTAATTCATGTCGGAGGCCGCCAATGGTATAAAAATCGATTGGGATTGCTGAAAATATTCAAGAGGTTAATCACTTTCTCTGGTCTGGAAAATTGCCGATTAATCCTGATGGGAAAACTTTTGCTGCCAGATATGCGAGAATTTGTTAATCAGAATAACTTGTCCGCACAAGTAATCGAATTAGGAACCGTCTCTGATGATGACTTACGCGCCTTTTATTGCCTAGCAACTGCTTTAATTTTTCCCTCCTTTCAGGAAGGATTCGGTGTTCCCGTGATTGAAGCTCAATCCTGTGGTTGTCCCGTCTTTACCTCCAATCGTCTCCCCATGACTGTTATCGCTGACGATGCGGCAGTGTATTTCGATCCCACCGAACACGAGGCTGCCGCTACTATTATTGCAGAAAATCTTCTCGCTCCCGATCGCCTGGAAGATTTGAGGCAAAAAGGTTTTATCAATGCCACTCGCTTTACTTACGAAAGAATGATCCAATCCTACGACCAATTATTGCCAAAATTGTAGTCTAGAGCTTTTTGGCGACTCATTAAGTACCTAAGCAAAATTAATTACACATTTCGATAAAGCTTTTGCCTATTGCCTTTTGCCTATCCTAACCAAGAAATTAATTTTGCACGACTACTTATCATCATTCCTTACATCAAAACAGCACAATTACCTGTTATCTCCCGAAATAATAAACTACCATCGGTCAAATTGAGCAGCGGATCGGCAGCCCGTTCGGGATGGGGCATCATTCCTAGCACATTTCCTGCTTTATTGGTAATTCCTGCAATATTATTTAACGATCCGTTGGGATTACCAGACTCATTTACCTCTCCTGTGGGAGTACAGTAACGAAAGAGAATTTGTCCGTTATCCTCTAGAGATTTTAACGTATCTTCTGCGGCATAATAACGCCCTTCCCCGTGAGCAATGGGCAAATTAAGCACCTGTTGCGGTTGATAACCCCGCGTCCAGACAGATTGATTATTTTCCACTTTTACCGGCACTCGATCGCAAATAAAATGTAAATCGCGATTACGAATTAACGCACCGGGTAGCAGCCCAATTTCCGTTAATACCTGAAAACCGTTACAGATGCCTAAAACTAATTTACCTTTTTCGGCTTCTTCTCGGACAGTTTTCATCGCTGGCGAAAATCGAGCGATCGCACCACAGCGCAAATAATCGCCGTAACTAAATCCCCCCGGCACCACAATCACATCCACATCCCCTAGATCCGTCTCTTGATGCCAAATATAGCGGGTGGGTTGCTGAAAAATACCCTCTGTCACCGTTGCCACATCTCGATCGCAATTCGATCCGGGGAAAACAATAATCCCAAACTTCATAATTTTTAACTTGGTTAAGTTTTTTAGCAGAAGGTGACAGATAAATTTTAATTATTTGCCCTACCTCCCGTCTTCTGACTTCTATCTACTGACAATGCAAATCAAAGCGATAATTTTCAATTACAGGATTAGCCAATAGTTGATCGCACATTTGATCCAATTGTTCGCGGGCGCTGGTTTCGTCCGCTGCTGTCACGGTAAGCTCAATATACTTACCAATTCGCACCCCGGCCACAGTATCATAACCTAATTGCTTTAATCCCGACTCTACCGCTGTACCCGCCGGATCGAGAACCGAAGGGCGCAGGGTAACATAAATAAAGCACTGATAATTTTTTGGCATAGAATTAACTTTGATCGCTGACCTTTTTGATATGAAATCCCAACGCACCCGATCGCAAGAGCGCATTATCCACTTACTCAAAACCTTAAATCGGGCAGTATCCGCTCAGGAATTGTTTGTGGAACTCCGTCAGCGTGACCAAAATATGGGGTTAGCCACTGTTTACCGCGCCCTAGAATCCCTAAAATTACAGGGTGCAGTGCAGGTGAGAACCCTAGCCACAGGAGAATCCCTCTACAGTTCCGTTCAGCAGGATCAACACCATCTTACCTGTATTCATTGCGGTCGGTCTATCGTCTTTAATGAGTGTCCCGTTCATGAATTGGAAGAAAAACTCGAAAAATCCCACCAATTCAAGGTTTATTACCATACTCTCGAATTTTTTGGACTTTGCGATCGCTGTCAACCCAGCTAAGTGTGGTGTGTACTACATTTAAACTGCTGATCGGGAAAATTTTAGTACAAATGCTCGGGCTGGCAACTCCAGAGCCGTCTTAGAACAGTTAAACTGTTGTTTGTCCCTGGGCTGTTTTCAGGGGGATTAACTCCGGTTGACTGTATTGATGATGACTGTTGAGGGGGGATAACAAGGGGAAAAAGAGCTGATGTAAACTAATTAATTGAGCGAGGGTTTTCTTGAGATGGGTACGGGGAACGATCGCATCGACAAACCCGTGTTTTAACAAGTATTCCGATGTTTGGAAACCTTCCGGTAATTTCTCGCGCAAAGTCTGTTCAATTACCCGCTTCCCAGCAAAACCGATAGTAGCCTTCGGTTCAGCGATAATAATATCTCCCAACATGGCAAAACTGGCCGTGACTCCTCCCGTGGTGGGATTAGTCAAGACGGGAATATAAAGTAACTTTGCTTCCCGATGCCGGTTAAGAGCGCCAGAAATCTTGGCCATCTGCATTAAACTTAACATTCCCTCCTGCATTCTCGCCCCGCCGGAAGCGCAGATGATCACCAGGGGCAAACTTTCATCGGTAGCTCGTTCCGTCAAACGACAGAGTTTTTCTCCCACCACCGATCCCATGCTACCCCCCATAAAACGGAAGTCCATCACCCCTAAAGCTAAGGGTAAACCATCGATCGTCCCCGTTCCCGTCCGGACAGCATCCGTCAGACCAGTTTTTTCTTGGGTTTCTCGCAGGCGATCGCTATAACTTTTCCGATCGCGAAATTTGAGCGGATCCGTCGGTCGAATCTGTTCATCAAGGGAATTCCAAGTATTAGCATCCACTAACTGGCGAATTCTTTCTTCACTTTCCACCCGATTATGATGACCGCAATCGAGACACACCAGTTGATTAGCTAATAAATCCTTCGTATAGGCCAAAACGCCGCAATTGGGGCATTTTGTCCATAAACCGTCGGCTATTTCCCGCTCCTGTTGTTGTTGAACCTTGGGTTCTGTTTTTTGGCGATTTGCAAACCAATCAAATAGAGACATAGTTTAAAATAAAGATAATTTATCGACTTTCTTCTAGAGGACTTAATAACAAAAGTGCTGTCCAGCGATCTTGGGGACGTACTTGTAGAGCGGCCTGATGACCCTGGCCGCAATAAATACCAGGGCCAATAGCGATAACGCGACTGGGGATGTCGTGAGCTTTGAGCATTTCCTGCAGCCAATCGGCTTACCCTAGACTCGGGGTTGTTCTAATGGTGATCCAAGACACGGAAGACTATTGTATCAAGATTTAATTACAGGATAACTTTTTTACAAGAAAGGGAAAAAAATGGTTTGATAGGCTGAGATGATCTTATCACTCCAAAAGACACTCATCAGAGCGCCGAGGGCAAGAAATGGCCCAAAGGGTATAGCTTGTTTTTTCCCCATTTTACCAAGAAAAATGCCCATAATACCGATCGCCGCCCCAATAGCGCAGGCCAGAAAAGCGGTGACTAATAATGCTTGCCATCCTAACCAAGCACCGATCATGGCCGCTAATTTCGCATCTCCTCCCCCCATGGCCTGTTGTCCGAGAGCAAAACTCCCCCCCCACCGGATTAGATCAAATAACCAGACTCCTAAAACCGCACTAGCGATCGCTGAAAAAAGATAGACAACACTTTGATTATTTTGCCAACCTAAAAGAGTCTGAAAAACTATCCCTAAAACTAATCCCGATTGGGTGAGGGAGTTAGGAAGCGTCATCGTGTCAAAATCAATCAAAGCTAAAGCTAATAACCAACTGAGGAGAATCCAATAGCCGAGGGTCTGCCAAGAAAAGCTAAAATCTCCTAAAACCAGACAAAATAATAAACCAGTAAAAGTTTCGATCGCTGGATAACGGACAGAAATCGGGGTTTTGCACCAGCGACAGCGACCCCCTAGCCATAACCAGCCGAAAACGGGTATATTCTCGCTTTTCCCCAACCTATGGTGACATTTCGGACAGTGGGAAGGGGGATAAACTAGAGATATCCCCTGAGGTAATCTATAGATGACCACGTTTAAAAAACTGCCCACCGAGGCACCCAAAGCGAAGACAAAGGCAAAAGTAACTAGATGAAAGAGGGTTTCCATCCTTAAACTGGCAGATAATTGATTAGTTTGTCATCGCCTATTATAGGTGATAAGGATGCCACTATCTCCCCTCTTAAGCATCCAGTAATAATACTTCAGGCTCATCCCTAAAGGTGAATTTTCTTCTGGGCTTTTTTAGTGGATAATTAGCGGGGATAACCCTACATAATGGGTGTAAAACCGCACTATCAGCCCCAAGGGGAACCTGACAAAATTAAACTATCGCAGTCAACGAGGACAAATTAATGAAACCGATTGTTGAATCTTTTTACAACTGGTACAGCAGCAAAATTACTCACCCTAAATATCGTTGGATTATCATTCTGGGAACTATGGTTTATCTGTTTAGTCCCCTCGATATTTCTCCTGACGTTTTCCCGATTATTGGTTGGATCGATGATGGGATCGTCCTCACCCTTTTAACCACGGAATTATCGCGATTAGTTCTTGATTATCGCACTCGCCGTCCGGGAGGAGTTAAGAATCAAACCGAAGTTTCTTCCCCAACCAATACCGTTGATACCGATGCTGTGGAATTCTGAATTCAGGAGATTGCTGTTATTTATTCTCCCCATCTCCCTAAACTGAAATCAAAGAACTATCGACGCTGGCTAAAAGTGTTTGCACCTCCTCATCGCTGGTTTGGGAAAAGTCCTCGTACCAAAGAGAAATTGATCTCAATTCGTAGGGTTTATGTAGGCAAATTACTCGATCAACTAATTTTTCTAATTGATCACAGACCTCCGGCGGGGCAACAGGAACAGCAATAATAATAGCATCGGGATTTTCAGCCTTAAGGGTCAGAATCGCCGCTTTAATCGTTGCTCCCGTAGCGATACCATCATCTACTAGAATAATCGTTTTTCCCGTCACGTCCGGAAAGGGGCGTTCACCTCGATATAAACGATCACGTCGCTCTAATTCGATCATTTCTTCCTTTGCTACCCTTTCCATCATCGCCTCCGATAGGTGCAAGTCTTCAACGACACTTTCATTGATTACCCGCACCCCATTCTGACCGATCGCCCCAAAAGCTAACTCTTTGCGCTCCGGTACACCTAATTTTCGCACCAAACACAGATCTAGCGGTAAATGTAACCTTTGGGCAATTTCAAAGGCGATCGGAACCCCACCCCGGGGCAAAGCCAACACCAGCGCTCTAGCACTATTGGTATATTCTGTCAAGTAAATAGCTAATAGTCTCCCAGCCGACCGCCGATCTTTGAGCAGATAAGTCATAATGCCCTCCTAGGAGTTAATCCCCATGGGGATCCCTAGTTTCCCCTGCCTTTATTCTATATTTCTCCGCTCATCTCTAGCTGAAATGTTAAGAAATTTAGCGAAGGATTGACATTTTTTCGGCTAACCGCAGTTTTTCCAGGTCGGAGATCGGCTAAAATCTTAGGCAAAAGGGTTTTGTAAAGTTAGGTAACAAACATGAATCAAAGTTTAAGTGATGCGCTACAGCCGATCGCCGCTGCCTTTCGCAGTCTCGGAACTCCCGAACCGATCGTTCATTGGGGACATCCAGTCATGATGGGGATCGTGGTTTTAGTTATGGGTAGTTATACCGCTTATGCCGGTTAGCAAAGCCGTTTAAGCCAAGATGGGGAAGTAGTAGCCAAAAATCGGACTGATCACCGCAAACTCGCCCCTTAGCTGTTTTTATTTATCACTCTCGGTTACACCGGCGGTATTTTATCCCTAGTCATGCAGAAACATCCCATCCTCGAAAGCAGCCATTTCTGGACAGGATCGATCGCCATCGGTTTATTAGCTTTCAATGGATTATTGTCCCTCACTGGCTTCGCTGGCGGGAAAAAAGAACTTTTCCGGACTGTTCACGCCTATATCGGCAGTATTGCCCTAATTTTACTGCTAGTTCATGGTGTTTTTGGTCTTCAGTTAGGATTATCTCTCTAGTTGGTTTATTCATGGCTTCGGGTGGGCCAATTCCCACCCAGAAATTTTTCACCACAGAAGACTGTGGCCAAGGCCAATAATTGAAGAAATCATGACTTTAAGCGCTATTGTCGGGATTCTGCGTTTAGAATTAACAGTTAATTCACCAAGAAGGTATCGTCACGCAACGAGGAGATAGATATTTTGAAGAAAGTAGAAGCGATTATCCGACCCTTTAAACTGGAAGAGGTGAAAATCGCCCTAGTTAACGCGGGCATTGTCGGCATGACTGTCTCCGAAGTTAGAGGTTTCGGTCGTCAGAAAGGTCAATCGGAACGTTATCGCGGTTCCGAGTACACCGTCGAATTTCTCCAAAAACTCAAGATCGAGATCGTCGTCGAAGATAAGCAAGTCGATATGGTCGTCGATAAGCTGATTTCGGCAGCCCGTACCGGTGAAATCGGAGACGGTAAAATCTTTATCTCCCCCGTGGAACAGATCGTCCGCATCCGTACCGGAGAAAAAGACCTGCAAGCGATTTAACCTCCAAACAAGGGATGATAGTACAATGCTGTCATCCCCCCCCATTGAAACTAATCCCCATCAAGCAGTGTAACCTAATTTGATAGCGACCACCAACGACCGATTCCCCCAAACCAAAACTTTGTACCTCACCATTAAGATAAATACTATAATTGCAATCTGCTGAATATCAGTTTAAGCCTTGCTATAAAAGAGTTTTGCGAATTTTTTGGCTAAAAAAGTGCCAGAAACCTGAAGGGATGACAAGCAGATTGAAAGTGAGACAGGGTGTGGGGGATAGGGAAAAACCTTGAGACTTTCCCCGCAATGAAGACGAGAGAATTAAGTTAATCAATTTCAAGGGTGACAGCGAGGAGATTTTCCCAAAAAACCACAGGCTAGACCCTGCACCCAGCCTAGACTTCAACCTCATTGTCCCCCCTTCCTTCAGCCAGACTAGATAGGATCATTGCCGGTGACTGAAAAAACCTCTTGCCTAAAAAGTCACAAATGTTATATAATGTTTGATCGTGGCCAAAATCGGTCTTAGGTGGTGCTAAAGGCACTACTGAGCAGAGCCGCCTTGGTCGCTCGGTCTTCGCCGGGATACTGAAGATAAACCCTTTAAGTCCCCAAGAAACAAAGACCAGCAACAATCTAGGCAGAACCAGCAACCCTGTCTAGTCCTACTTACGAATTTAACGGGATGCCAGCTTAAATAACTCCAAAAAAGTCATTCAAGTTGGGCAGGCTGATAAAGCGGGAAAGATTTTTCTCGCTCCTATAGCCACGGCCACGTTATTTTTGATTGTCGTCTAGTAAAGATAAAGAGAACAATCCGTGTCTATCGGTATCCTCGGTACAAAACTGGGCATGACCCAAATCTTCGACAACAAAACGGGAGTCGCCATTCCCGTCACCGTCGTTCAAGCCGGTCCGTGTCCCGTCACCCAAGTCAAAACTAAAAAAACCGACGGTTATGAATCCATTCAAGTGGGATACAAAACCGTCAAAGAAAAAGCCCTCAACAAACCGCTACTCGGTCATTTAGCCAAAGCCGGTGTCTCCCCCCTGCGGCATTTAATCGAATACCGCCTCGAGGACGCATCCGCCTACACTTTAGGCCAAGAAATTACCGCCGCTATCTTCCAAGAGGGCGATTTAGTCGATGTGGCTGGAACCACCATCGGACGAGGTTTCTCCGGCTATCAAAAACGCCATAACTTCAAGCGCGGTAACATGACCCACGGTTCCAAAAACCACCGTCTCCCCGGTTCCACCGGTGCCGGTACTACCCCCGGCCGGGTTTTCCCGGGTAAGAGAATGGCCGGACAATACGGAGCCACCCAAGTGACCATCCGCAAACTGTCCGTGGTCAAAATCGATAGCGAACGCAACCTGATCCTGATCAAAGGAGCCGTCCCGGGTAAACCAGGAACCCTGTTAAACATCACCCCCGCCAAGAAATTTGGTAAATAGGGCAAGGAAAGATTAAAGCCATGGTTAACTACACAGTCAAAAATTGGCAAGGGGAAGAAGCGGGAACAGGCACCCTGGAACTGAAAACCGCTAAACCCGAAACCGCCAAACATCTAATTCACCGCGTCGTCGTCAGCCATCTAGCGGCGGCCCGCCAAGGTAATGCCTCCAGCAAAACCCGCTCGGAAGTGCGCGGCGGTGGTCGCAAACCCTGGCGGCAAAAAGGCACCGGTCGGGCCCGGGCCGGTTCGATCCGTTCTCCCCTCTGGCGTGGTGGCGGTGTCATATTCGGACCAAAACCGAGAGATTTTGAGGTTAAGGTCAATCGCAAAGAGAAAAGATTAGCCCTGAGAACCGCTTTGATCAGCCAGGCCGATAACTTTATCGTGGTTGAAAGCTTCGCCGAACAATTCTCCCAACCCAAAACCAAAGAACTCACCGCCGCCTTAAGTCGCTGGGGAGCCAGTCCAGAGGAAAAAATTCTGCTGATTTTGACGGAAATTCCCGAAAATGTCTATTTATCGGGACGTAATATCTGCAATCTCAAAATTATTCGCGCCGATAGTCTCAACGTCTATGATGTCATCCTAGCCGATCGAGTTATCGCCACCGCCGCAGCCCTAGCTAAAATTGAGGAGGTCTATGGTGCTTAGAACTGAAGCCAGACAACTCGCCGATCTGATCCTAAAGCCGATCGTGACCGAGAAAGCCACCCTACTCCTAGAACAAAATAAATACGTCTTCGATGTCGCATTGAAAGCGACCAAGCCGGAAATTCAAGCGGCGATCGAATTGCTATTTGACGTAAAAGTAACGAAAGTGAACACCAGCCGCCCCTCTCGTCAGAAAAAACGCGTCGGCCGTTTCCTCGGTTACAAACCCCAATACAAACGCGCGATCGTGACCCTAGCAGCTGGCGACTCGATCGCCCTCTATCCTGACGTATAACCACCAAGAAACCCGATAACGGAAAACTAAACTATGGGTATTCGTTCTTTTAGACCTTTAACCCCCGGGACAAGGCAGGCGGCCATCTCCGACTTTAAGGAGATCACCAAAACCGAACCGGAAAAGTCCCTAACTCATCGCAAACACAGCAAACAAGGGCGTAATAATCGCGGTGTCGTTACCAGTCGTCACCGGGGCGGCGGCCATAAGCGCCTCTACCGGATTATCGATTTTCGTCGCGATAAACGGGATATTCCCGCCACAGTAGCGGCGATCGAGTACGATCCTAACCGTAACGCCCGCATTGCCCTGCTTTTCTACAAAGACGGGGAAAAACGCTACATCATCGCCCCCGCCGGTTTAGGCGTTGGTGATACCGTCATCGCCGGGGAAAACGCTCCCTTCGAGGTCGGTAATGCCCTACCCTTAAGTCGCATCCCCCTAGGGACAGAAGTTCATAACATCGAACTCGTTCCTGGTCGCGGTGGTCAAATGGTGCGGGCTGCTGGTGGTTTCGCCCAAGTGGTAGCGAAAGAAGGCGATTACGTTACCATCCGCCTCCCCTCCAAAGAAGTACGCATGATCCGGCGTGAATGCTACGCCACCATCGGAAAAGTCGGTAACGCCGAAGCGAGAAACATCAGTCTCGGTAAAGCCGGCCGTACCCGTCACCGCGGTCAACGCCCCCATGTTCGGGGTAGCGTCATGAACCCAGTCGATCACCCGCATGGAGGTGGAGAGGGTCGCGCTCCGATCGGACGTTCCGGCCCGATGACTCCCTGGGGTAAACCCGCCCTCGGCCGCAAAACTCGCAACAAGAAAAAACGCAGTAGCGATCTGATCGTGCGCCGTCGTACCCAGAGTTAGAAACTATTACTTTACTTTTGACTGAAAATTATGGGTCGTTCACTGAAAAAGGGGCCATTTGTCGCCGGCCACCTGATGGAAAAAATCGAAAAACTCAACGCCCAGGGCAGTAAACAAGTGATTAAAACTTGGTCCCGGGCCTCGACAATCATTCCCGATATGGTCGGTCACACGATCGCCGTTCACAACGGCAAACAGCACGTTCCCGTCTATGTTTCCGAGCAGATGGTCGGTCATAAACTCGGTGAATTCGCTCCCACCCGCACCTTCCGTGGCCACGCCAAGAGCGACAAAAAAGCAGGACGGAAATAGACCGGTGGGCGGTAATCTTAAGACCGTCAAGCCCCCGGTCAGCGTTCAGATAACTATGAGATGGTGGGTTACGGCGACTAGATAAATTAATAACTAAGTCTTATAAGTTGTCGTCGCCTAACCCACCCTACCTAACTGATAACTGATAACTGAAATGACCATCGATACCTCTAACGAAGTCAAAGCGATCGCCCGCTATATTCGGATGTCACCCCTGAAAGTCAGACGGGTACTCGATCAGATCCGCGGTCGCTCCTATCGGGAAGCCCTAATTATTCTCGAATTTATGCCCTACCGGGCCTGTGATCCGATTCTCAAAGTCCTGCGTTCCGCCGTTGCCAACGCCGAAAATAACGAAGGACTCGATCCCGCCACTTTGGTGGTTAGCCAAGCCTTTGCCGATGGCGGACCGACCCTAAAACGTTTTCGACCCCGGGCCCAAGGCCGCGCCTACCAAATTCGCAAACCCACCTGTCATATCACCGTCGCCGTCGCTCCTAGCAACAAAGACTAATCACCTTAACTAAAAAAACCACAATGGGACAAAAAATCCATCCCCTCGGTTTTCGTCTCGGCGTTATCAAAGATCACAAATCTTGCTGGTATGCCGACGCGAAACGTTACCCCGAATTAGTGCAAGAAGATCGCCGCATTCGTGAATACGTCGAGAAAAACCTCGCTAATGCCGGTATCGCCGATATTCGCATCGAACGTAAGGCCGATCAAGTAGATATTTCCATCCATACCGCTCGCCCCGGGGTCGTCGTCGGTCGTGGTGGTACGGGAATCGAACAGCTGCGCCTAGGTTTGCAAAAAGCCCTCGGTGGCCAGCGTCAAATTCGTATTAACGTCATCGAAGTGGCTCGCGTTGATGCCGATGCCAATCTGATCGCCGAATACATAGCCCAACAACTAGAAAGACGGGTTTCCTTCCGTCGTGTGGTGCGGCAAGCTATCCAACGGGCGCAAAGGGCTGAAGTCAAAGGGATCAAAATTCAAGTTAGCGGCCGTCTCAACGGGGCAGAAATCGCTCGGACTGAATGGGTGCGGGAAGGACGAGTTCCCCTGCATACCCTGCGGGCCGATATCGATTACTCCTATAAAACCGCCAGCACCATCTACGGGATTCTAGGGGTGAAAGTTTGGATCTTTAAGGGCGAAATTATCCCCGGCCAAGAAGAAATTGCCGCCGCCGTTCCCGCTCAAGCACCGCGCCGTCAACAGCGTCGTCGTCAACAGTTTGAAGATCGCTCTAGCGAAGGCTGATCCCTAATATTTATCAGTGGTAAATAGCTCATGTTAAGTCCCAAAAGAACAAAATTCCGCAAACAACAGCGCGGACGGATGCGCGGGCTGGCCACCGGCGGAAATACGATTAATTTCGGCGATTTCGCCCTGCAAGCCACCGAACCCTGTTGGATTACTTCCCGTCAAATCGAAGCCGCCAGACGGGCAATGACTCGTTATATCCGTCGGGGTGGCAAAATCTGGATCCGCGTTTTTCCTGATAAACCCGTCACCCAACGGGCTGCAGAAACTCGGATGGGTTCCGGGAAAGGTTCCCCCGAATTCTGGGTGGCCGTGGTTAAACCGGGGTTCATTATGTTTGAGATTGCTGGGGTAGCCGAACCGGTAGCTCGGGAAGCAATGCGCCTAGCCGCCCAAAAATTACCGATTAAGACCAAATTTATCACTCGCGAGGAGGATTTTGTCTAATGGCCCTACCGAAAATCGCCGAAGTGAGGAAGATGAGTGATGACGACATCGCCGACGCTATCCTCGATGCCAAAAAGAAACTGTTTGAATTGCGTTTGCAGCAGGCCACCCGCCGATTGGAAAAAACCCACGAATTCAAACACACCCGCCACCGTCTCGGCCAATTATTGACCGTAGAACGGGAGCGCCAACTAGCCCAGTCCACCCCGGAGGCATAACCCGTTATGGCAGTTAAAGAAAGAGTTGGGGTAGTGGTCAGCGACAAAATGGATAAAACCGTAGTGGTAGCCATTGAAAACCGCTCTCCTCACCCTAAATACGGCAAAATCGTCGTAAAAACCCAGAAATTTAAGGCTCACGACGCAGAAAATCAAGCCAAACAAGGCGATCGAGTTCGCATTCGTGAAACCCGCCCCCTCAGTAAAACCAAACGTTGGGAAGTGGCGGAAATATTAACCGATAGTTAAATTTCACCTAGGTAAAAACCGTGATTCAACAACAAACCTACTTAAATGTCGCTGACAATAGCGGGGCGCGGAAACTAATGTGTCTGCGGGTGCTGGGAACAGGTAACTGTACCTACGGTGGCATCGGTGACAAAATTATCGCCGTGGTTAAGGACGCTATCCCCAATATGCCCGTGAAAAAATCCGATGTGGTCACTGCGGTGATTGTGCGGACCCGTCAAACCGTCCGTCGCGATAGTGGCATGAGCATCCGTTTTGATGATAACGCCGCCGTGATTATTAATAATGACGGTAATCCCAAAGGTACGCGGGTTTTTGGTCCGGTCGCTCGGGAATTGCGCGATAAAAACTACACCAAAATTGTTTCCTTAGCCCCAGAAGTTCTCTGATCAAAGTGAAAAGTACCAAGGCAATTGGCTGATGGCTAGTCTAAAACTTTTCACACTTTGAGGTCAAAAAAAATGAGTAAGAAAAACATTCAAACCCCGCCCCAAAGGCAAAAAATGCACGTTAAAAAAGGGGATGTCGTTCAAGTAATCGCCGGTTCCGATAAGGGCAAAGTGGGCGAAATTTTACGCGCTTTACCCCAAGAAAGTACCGTGGTGGTCAAGGGAGTTAATATCCGCACCAAACATACTAAACCCCAACAGGAAGGAGAATCGGGTCAAATCCTTACCTACGAGGCACCGATTCACAGTTCCAAAGTGATGCTTTATTCCGAGAAGAAAAAAATCGCCAGTCGGGTGGGTTATACCTTTACCGAAGACGGTCGGAAAGTGCGGATACTGAAGAAAACTGGCGAAATTATCGATTAGTTTCCCATCAATTCTAGTTCCTGACCAAGCCCAGGAAAAGCAAGCAGCAAAACTATGAGCCAAAAACTAAAAACCACCTATCAAGAAACCATTGTTCCTAAACTGAAAGAACAATTTGGTTATACCAATATCCACCAAGTACCTAAAGTTATCAAAATTACTGTTAACCGCGGTCTTGGGGAAGCTTCACAAAACGCCAAAGCTTTGGAGTCTTCCAAGGAGGAACTGTCCACCATCACCGGACAACAACCGGTAGTGACTAGAGCTAAAAAAGCGATCGCTGGCTTTAAAATCCGCGAAGGAATGCCCGTGGGTGTCATGGTGACATTGCGCGGCGATCGAATGTACGCTTTTTTAGACCGTCTCATTAATCTGGCCTTACCACGCATTCGCGACTTTCGCGGTATCAGCGGTAACAGTTTTGATGGTCGTGGTAACTACAGTTTAGGCATTCGTGAACAGTTGATCTTCCCTGAAATTGAATACGACAAAATCGATCAAATTCGCGGGATGGACATCTCAATCATCACCACCGCTAAAAACGACGAAGAAGGACGCGCCCTCCTCAAAGAGATGGGAATGCCCTTTAGATAAATCAATCAAGAGAAAAGTAAACAGTGACCAGTAAATAAGTGAACAGTGAACAGCAAACAGTAAACAGTAAACAGTGATTCAGTCAAAAGACAGCAGGAAACTGCTATTTAATACTACTCACTTAATACTCAAATCTGATAACTGATAACTGATAACTGACCACTGATGTTGATCCCAATTTAGGAGAAAAACAGGTAATTCATGTCTGCTAACGATACCATCTCGGATATGCTGACCCGCATCCGTAACGCTTGCGCGGTTCGGCAGACCACTACTCAAATTCCCACCACGCGGATGACGCGCAGTATTGCCCAAGTTCTCAAGGACGAAGGCTTTATTGCTGACTTTGAGGAAGTGGGTGAGGGGATTAAATCTCAATTAGTTCTTTCCCTCAAATATAAAGGCAAAAACCGTCAACCGATCATTACTACCCTCACCAGAGTCAGTAAACCGGGCCTGCGAGTTTATTCCAACAGTAAAGACTTACCGCGCGTCCTCGGTGGCATTGGCATCGCCATTGTTTCTACCTCTAAAGGCATTATGACCGATCGCGAAGCGCGTAAACAAAACGTTGGCGGCGAAGTCCTTTGCTACATCTGGTAAACAAGGATAAGCTATCAGCCGTCAGCCTTTCCAAGTTTAAACCTGATAGCTGACCCACTGATAACTCTTCCCTGATAACTGATAACTGATAACTGATAACTGTTATGTCTCGTATTGGCAAACGCCCGATTCCTATTCCCAATAAAGTCACCGTCGATATCGATGGTGCTACCGTGACGGTGAAAGGACCTAAAGGAACTCTCCAGAGAACCCTACCCACCGCCGTCGCCATCGACAAAGATGGCGAAACCCTGCTCGTTACCCGTCAAGACGATTCGCGTACCGCCAGAGAACGCCACGGACTCTGTAGAACTCTAGTAGCCAACATGGTGGAAGGAGTTGCTACTGGTTTTCAAAAACGCCTCGATATCCAAGGGGTGGGCTACCGCGCCCAGGCGCAGGGTAGTAAATTAGTTCTTAATGTTGGTTACAGTAAACCCGTGGAGATGGAGATGCCCGATGGTGTTTCCGTCGCCGTAGAAAACAACACCCAAGTTATCGTCAGTGGCATCGACAAAGAAGCGGTCGGTAACATTGCCGCTAAAATCCGCGAAGTTCGTCCCCCCGAACCTTATAAAGGAAAAGGGATTCGCTATCTTGGTGAAGTTGTCCGTCGCAAAGTTGGTAAAGCTGGCGGTAAAGGCGCTAAAGGCGGTAAAGGAGGTAAAAAATAAAGCATGAAACTTAGTCGCAAAGAATCAGTCCGTCGTCGTCACCAGCGTGTGCGTCGCAAAATTAATGGCACTGCTGAACGTCCCCGTTTATCCGTATTTCGTTCTAATAACCACATCTACGCCCAAATTATCGACGACGTAGCCCAACACACCCTCGCTGCCGCTTCTACCCTAGAGGCCACCTTGCGCGGGGAATTGGCATCCACCGCTACCCAAGAAGCATCGGCTGCCGTGGGTAAACTGGTGGCCCAACGGGCCCTAGACAAAGGCATTGAACAAGTGGTTTTTGATCGCGGTGGCAATCTCTATCACGGTCGCGTCAAAGCCTTAGCAGAAGCGGCTCGGTCAGCCGGCTTAAACTTCTAAAATATCCTTTCAACACTGATAAAACTATGGCAAAACGTCGCAAAGGCAACCGCGAAAAAGAAAAAGAAACCACTTGGCAAGAGCGGGTTATCCAGATCCGCCGGGTTAGTAAAGTGGTTAAGGGTGGTAAAAAACTCAGCTTCCGGGCTATCGTCGTGGTCGGTAATGAAAACGGCCAGGTGGGAGTGGGAGTCGGCAAAGCAGGAGACGTTATCGGGGCCGTCCGTAAAGGCGTGGCCGATGGCAAAAAACAACTAATTGAAGTCTCCTTAACTAAGGCTAGTTCTATCACTCACCTCACCCGGGGTGCTTCCGGAGGCGCTCAAGTGATTATGCGTCCGGCTGCTCCGGGGACTGGGGTTATTGCCGGGGGTGCTGTCCGTACCGTTTTAGAATTGGCTGGGGTAAAAAATATCCTCGCTAAACAACTCGGTAGCGATAACCCCCTCAATAACGCTAGAGCCGCCGTTAACGCCCTGGAAACTCTCCGCACTTTCTCGGAAGTTGCTAAGGATCGAGGCGTATCTATAGAACATTTGTACACATAGAGAAATCACCATGAAACTCCACGAAATCGCCCCCCAACCGGGGTCAACTAAACGCCGTCGTCGTGTGGGACGGGGTGTCTCGGCCGGCCAGGGCGCTAGTTGCGGTCTGGGAATGCGCGGACAAAAATCTCGCTCTGGGACAGGGACTCGCCCCGGTTTTGAGGGGGGACAAATGCCCCTCTATCGTCGGGTGCCGAAATTAAAGCATTTTCCTTTGGTTAACCCCCGTCAATACACGATCGTTAATCTGAAAAAATTAGCTTCTTTACCCGGTAATACGGAAGTTACCTTGGAAAGTCTCCTAAAAGCTAACATTCTCACCAGCAACGACGGCCCTTTAAAAGTTCTGGGTGATGGTGAAATTACCGTTCCCCTCAAGGTGAAGGCCGCCGCTTTTAGCAATAGTGCTAAAGAGAAAATTACCGCCGCTCAAGGTACTTGGGAAGAGATATAAATTTCCCAGCAGATTAGGAGACAGGAGGCAGGAGACAGGAGACAGGAGGCAAAAGGCAAAAGGCAAAAGGCAAAGGGCAGCTTTGTTCTCCCCACACCCCACACCCTAACACCCAATCCCCAAGACCGGATTGCTATATCATAAGAAACACAGGGGAAATCTTAAAAAAATCGAGAAAGTTTTCCCCCTCGATTACTTTTTCCCATAAAAAAAACTGCACTAGAGGTAACTGTTAATGGTCGTCAGTCGTGATAAGGCTCCCACGGCACAGGAAACGTTTATGCAAATGGCACAAGCGGCCGGTTTACGCGGTCGCTTGTTGATTACATTGGGTTTACTGGTTCTGCTCCGTTTTGGGATGTTTGTACCGATCCCCGGTTTGGATCGGGCAAGATTAGCAGAAATTATTCAAAGTAACGCCGCTTTGGGAATCCTTGACCTGTTTACTGGGGGAGGATTATCGACGTTAGGGATTTTTGCCCTCGGCATTCTTCCCTATATCAACGCCTCAATTATCGTGCAACTACTCACCGCGGCCCTTCCTTCTTTGGAAGATTTACAGAAAAATGAAGGAGAGGCAGGACGGCGAAAAATTGCCCAAATTACCCGTTATATTGCCTTTGCTTGGTCAATTATTCAAAGTATCGGTATTACTCTCGGTTTATTGGTGGCTAACGGCGTTGTGGCTGGAACTTTACCCTCGATCGCCGCTACGGTTCTCGCTTTAGTGGCCGGTTCTATGTTCGTGATGTGGATTTCGGAACTGATTACGGAACGCGGTCTGGGAAATGGAGCATCTTTGCTGATTTTTGTCAACATTGTCGCTGTTTTACCAAAAACCCTCGGTGATACGATTACTTTTGCTCAACAGGGTGGCCGACAAGCGATCGCTCAAGTGGTGATTCTCTTGCTGGTTTTCTTGGTGATGATTATCGGCATTGTTTTTGTTCAGGAGGGAACCCGTCGGATTCCGATTGTTTCTGCCCGTCGTCAAGTGGGTCGTCGTCTCTATCGGGAAAGAACCAGTTATCTACCCCTACGACTCAATCAAGGGGGCGTGATGCCGATTATTTTCGCCTCTGCAGTGTTGGTCTTACCTTTCCAATTGGTGCAAGCTTTACCCACGGATAACCCCGTCGGTCAGGTTTTAGTCCAGCTGGTTAATGCCCTGCGTCCCGATAGTTGGGGTTATGTGGCTTTTTATAGCTTACTAATTCTCGGTTTTAGTTTCTTCTACGCTTCCCTGATCGTTAACCCCAAGGATATGTCCCAAAACCTGAAAAAAATGGGGACCAGTATTCCGGGGATTCGACCGGGAACCGCTACTACTAATTATCTGGAAGGGGTGCTGAATCGTCTCACCCTTTTGGGCGCTCTCTTTTTAAGTTTGGTGGCTACTGTGCCGACTGTAGTAGAAAGCGCCACCGGTGTCACCACTTTTCGCGGTTTGGGGGCAACTTCCCTATTAATTCTGGTGGGGGTGGCGATCGATACGGCGAAACAAATTCAAACCTATGTCATCTCTCAACGCTATGAGGGCATGATTAAACAGTAGTTAGATAGTCAGCCAGTGACCTTTTAGCGGTTACTGGTTGTTTTTTCCCTTAAAACCCTATATTTAATCCATGAGCAAACGGATCGGTGTGATATTTTTGGGACCGCCCGGATCGGGAAAAGGGACCCAAGCGGCAAAATTAGCGGAATCTCTGACGATTCCCCATATTTCTACTGGTGAAATTTTACGTCAAGCAATTACAGAGAAGACAGAACTTGGTCAGCAAGCACAAGCTTATGTGGAAAAGGGCGAATTAGTCCCCGATGAGTTGTTATTGGGTTTAATTCAGGAACGTTTAAAACAGCCTGACAGTGCTAAGGGTTGGATTCTTGATGGGTTTCCCCGCACGGTGGCACAGGCGAGCTTTTTAGACGCATTACTGGAAGAATTGGCCGATAGTTACACATTTGTGGTTAATTTGGCTGTACCAGGTACGGTCTTAATTGAGCGTCTCATGCAACGGGGTCGTCAAGATGATACTAAAGAAACGATCGCCCGTCGCCTACAGGTTTATATCGACCAAACTGCCCCCGTTTTAGATTATTACGGTCAAAAGGGGACTCTTAACCATATCGACGGTAATCAACCGATGGACGCGGTTACTGCCGCTCTAACAGCAGTTGTGACTCCTGTTTAAAGTTTCCCTCAGTCAGTAATCAGTTATCAGTTATCAGTAATCAGTAATCAGTCAGTAAAAATTACCACTTTTTATAAGTTTTTTATATCAAACAAGCTTTAATAGTTGAGAATATTTAAATTTACATTTCGCAATATTTATCTTTTCTTAAGAATTTATTGAAAATAATTCTCATTTGTTTACAAGGTTGCAATACTTCCAGCGATTATGGTATAATTTCGCAGTATGAAATGATAGGTTTTTCTGTGCTTTTTAGGGTTTTAGCTATCTGTTGATCCTGAAAACCCTTGCTAAATCTACACTCACCTATTCAGCAACAGCAATAAATGGCAGTTAAAGAGCCTTTTTTAAGCCCACCCGTTGATCAATTAATTGTGTAGTTTTGTTGCAAAGAGAAAGTTTTTTTGACAAAAAGAACAAAGTGTGCTGCTGAGTGATCTATATTGCTTTTATTTGTTCTCCCCACACCCTACACCCCACACCCCACACCCTAATCTCCTAGAAGGGAAACTTTGCCGTTACCCCTGCGTCTTGGGCCTCTAAGCAAACAAGTGTCACGCTTGCGATAGAATAGATCGGACTTAGCCTAAATGGGGTCAGCGAAAGAATGTGCGGAATTGTTGGCTATATCGGAACCCAAACAGCGATCGATATTCTCCTAGCTGGTTTGGAACGTTTAGAATATCGGGGTTATGATTCGGCAGGGATTGCCACAATTCTCGAAGGTGAATTACATCGAGTCCGCGCCCAGGGAAAACTCTACAATCTGCGAGAAAAATTAGAACAGGAAGTTAATCCCTCCCAAATTGGCATCGGTCACACCCGTTGGGCAACCCACGGCAAACCCATAGAAAGTAATGCCCATCCCCACACCGATAACAGTCAACGGGTGGCAGTGGTACAGAATGGCATTGTCGAAAATTTTCAGGCATTAAGAACAGAATTAAAGGGGAAAGGCTGTATATTTGACTCGGAAACCGACACAGAAGTTATTCCCCATCTAATCGCCAGTTATCTACCCAAACCTAGCGATGAAGAATACTTGGGGGTGAGTCCTTTCCTCAAGGCAGTTTTAAGGGCAATTGAACGTTTAGAGGGGGCCTTTGCCCTAGCGGTGATTAGTCCCGATTATCCCGATGAATTGATTGTCGTGCGGCAACACGCCCCTTTAATCATCGGTTTCGGTCAAGGGGAGTTTTTCTGTGCCTCCGATGTCAGTGCTTTGGTTCCCCATACCCGGGCAGTGCTGTCCTTGGATAATGGCGAAATCGCTCGGTTAACACCCTTGGGAGTAGAAATTTATAATTTTGAGGGAAAAAGAGTCCGTAAAAGCCCCAGAGTCCTCGATTGGAGTCCGACAACCGTAGAAAAACAGGGTTATCGTCACTTCATGCTCAAGGAAATCTACGAACAACCCGGAGTGGTGCGCGACTGTTTAGGGACCTATCTGCATCCCCATTGGACAGCACAAAATGGGGATAATGTCAACCCGATAAATATTAATTTTTCTGAGGAAATTTACGAAAATTTAGAACATATTCAGATTTTAGCCTGTGGAACCAGTTGGCACGCTAGTTTAGTCGGTAAATACTTGATTGAGCAGTTGGCAGGTATTCCCACAAGAGTACAGTACGCCTCGGAATTTCGCTATGCACCCACCCCCCTGATGCCCAATACTTTAACTATCGGGGTGACACAATCGGGGGAAACAGCCGACACTTTAGCGGCTTTGGAAACGGAAAAACAGCGTCGTTTAGGATTAGAAAAAAAATATCAGGCCCGGATTATCGGGATTACTAATCGCCCCGAAAGTACCCTAGCACAAATGGTCGATCAGATTATTAATACCCAAGCGGGGATCGAAATCGGGGTGGCGGCAACTAAGAGTTTTACCGCCCAGTTATTGGGTTTTTATCTCTTAGCTTTGGATTTATCCTATCGTCGTCAAACTCTGTCTTTAGAGAGAATCGAGGAAATTATTAATCAAATGCGATCGCTGCCAAGATCGATCGAAACTGTCTTAGAAACACAGGAAAAAGCGATCGAAGAATTGGCCCATGAATTTAATGACACCCAGGACTTTATTTTCTTGGGACGGGGGATTAATTTCCCCATTGCCTTAGAAGGGGCCTTAAAACTCAAAGAAATCAGTTATATTCATGCGGAAGGCTATCCAGCCGGAGAAATGAAACACGGACCAATCGCGCTTTTAGATGCAAAAGTTCCCGTAGTAGCGATTGCGATGCCGGGGGTAGTTTATGATAAGGTTCTCTCCAATGCACAGGAAGCAAAAGCCAGGGATGCGCGGTTATTGGGAGTAGTTGCTGACAGCGATACGGAAGCACCAAAAGTCTTTAATGATTTGTTGTATGTGCCGGAAGTTGAGGAATTATTATCGCCAATTTTAACAGTAATTCCCCTACAATTGCTCTCCTATCATATCGCGTACCGTCGCGGTTTAGATGTGGATCAGCCGCGCAATTTAGCCAAAAGTGTCACGGTGGAATAAGATTCGGTTGGGTTGAAAGTCTGGTTTCAAGGTCTATTTACACTGAATCGGAACCTATGAATCTTTATGCATGCGACTTCTCAGAATGGGGTTTTAATTCGTCTGACAGAGGAGAGATGGAAACACATTATCAGTGGACATAGTGAATTAGTATCGTATCAAGCGGAGATATTGGAAACCATTCGCCATCCTGAGAAAATCCTAGTAGGAAACCATCAGGAATTGTTGGCAGTTAAACAAATAGTTTCTGGAAAATATCTAATCGTTATTTATCGGGAATTATCAGAGGGGGGATTTATTATTACTGCTTATTTAACCCGTCGTCTTCGTGAATTAACCAAGAGGCAACAAATATGGCCATAACTAGCATTAATATTCAATCCTATCTTAACTTCGCCAAGATGATTCACGCTCTGCCTCAGCAAGATTTTTGGACAGCTTATGATGCAAAAGCAGATGTTTTGTATATTAATTTTCATCAACCATCTTTACCTGCGGATGATAGCGAATTAACAGATAATGATGTGATTATTCGTTATCAAGGGGATAAGATCATTGGTTTAAGTATTCTCAATGTTAGTAAAATCCAATGATGCTAAGTAGCTGGTTATAATTAAATTAAAAATGGATTTTAGGTTCGATCCCCCCTTAATCCCCCCTTGATAAGGGGGGTGCGGATCCCCCCTTAATCCCCCCTCCTTAATAAGGGGGGTGCCGATCCCCCCTTAGTCCCCCCTTGATAAGGGGGGTGCCGATCCCCCCTTAGTCCCCCCTTGATAAGGGGGGTGCGGCTCCCCCCTTAATCCCCCCTTAATAAGGGGGGTGCCGATCCCCCCTTAATCCCCCCTTAATAAGGGGGGCATCTGATAATTTTTAACGCCTACCTACTTATAGATAGGGTTGGCTGCATATCAGTAGAAGCTTGGCTAGAAAAGGCTTTAATTAGTGATTGCAAAGCGATCGCTAGGCAAGATTGCCAGATAAAATTGAGAAACTGAGCTATATAGGAGCGATCGATCTTTGTGTCCTTTGTGTCTTTGTGGTTCGTTCCACCCCCTAGCCAGTTTTAGAATATATTTTACCCAGAAAACCCAAGAAAACCCCCAATTTTTAGTACAATATTACTGCAATATTAAAAGCAGTGAACAAATAAACAGCGATGATCACCGGCGAATTAAAATCCAAAATAGATAAACTTTGGACAACCTTCTGGAATAACGGCATTAGTAACCCGCTTTCGGTAATCGAGCAGATTTCCTATTTACTCTTTATCAAGCGCCTAGATGACCTAGAACTAGCTAAGGAGCGTAAATCGCAAAGATTAGGCGAAAACCTCGAAAATCCCACCTTTTCCCCCAGCCAACAGCATATCCGTTGGTCCCACTTCAAAAATATCGATGATGCCGAGACAATGCTCCAGATTGTCCGGGATGAAGCGTTTCCCTTTATCAAAGATTTGGGGCAATTGTCCAAGGGTAGCACCTACGCTAAACACATGAAGGACGCGGTGTTTCTCATCGCGTCTCCGGCGCTGCTGGGGACAGTAATCGAGCAAATTGAAAAAATCCCGATGGAGGATCGGGACACCAAAGGCGACCTTTACGAGTATATGCTCTCGAAACTGAGTACAGCCGGGACTAACGGACAGTTTCGCACACCGCGCCATATTATCAAAATGATGGTGGAGTTATTAGCGCCGGGACCCCGGGAGGTTATCTGTGATCCGGCCTGTGGCACAGGAGGCTTTTTAGTAGCGGCTGCCGAGTATGTGCGGGAGTTAAAGGACAGCGAGGGGGGACGTTTGCTCCATGAACGCGGCAACCTAGAGCATTTCAATAACCAAATGTTCCACGGTTTTGATTTCGATGGGACGATGTTACGCATCGGCAGCATGAACCTGATGTTACACGGTATCGAGCAGCCGATTATCGAGGCCCGGGATTCCCTATCGGAGGACCACGCCGGGGTAGAGGATAGTTTTACCATGATTCTGGCTAATCCACCGTTTAAGGGTTCGGTGCAGAAGTCCACTATTGCCAAGGATTTATCGAAAATCATTGACACCACTAAAACCGAGTTATTATTCATGGCCCTGTTTTTGCGCTTGCTGAAGACGGGGGGAAAAGGTGCGGTAATTGTGCCGGATGGGGTGCTATTTGGCTCGTCCAAGGCCCATAAGGACATCCGCACCATCTTGGTAGAAGAACATAAGCTAGAGGGGGTGATATCGATGCCGTCGGGGGTGTTTAAACCTTACGCGGGGGTATCTACCGCAATCCTGATTTTTACGAAGCTGGGGGTAAGGGAAAAGGGGACTGACTTCGTTTGGTTTTATGACATGGTGGCGGATGGTTTCTCTCTCGATGATAAGCGCCAACCGATTGCCGATAATGATATCCCAGACTTGCTGCGCTGTTGGCAGCAACGCGACTCCGCTAAGGATACCAATCGCCAAGGTAAGGCGTTTTTTGTGCCTCGCGAGGAGATTCAGGCCAATGCTTATGATCTATCAATTAACCGCTATAAGGAGATAGAGTACGAGGAAGTGAGCTATGAGCCGCCGAAGGTGATTTTACAGAAGTTAAGGGCTTTAGAGGCTGATATTCGTCAGGATTTGGACGCATTAGAGGAGATGTTAGGAGATTAGGAGATGAAAAATCTACAGCTAGAGGTTATTCTGCGGGAGATAAAAGATTATTTCCATCTGCTCTATCAAAACCAATTACAGAAAATCGTCCTTTACGGTTCCCAAGCACGGGAAGATGGACGGGAAGATTCTGATATCGATCTTTTGGTCATTCTTTCTGGTGTGGTGGATCCTTATCAGGAAATTGACCGCACGAGTGAATTTATCGCTAGGCTTTGCCTTGATTATAATGTGGTTGTTTCCCGTCATTTTATCTCTGCGGCAAAGTTCCAGAGCGGAGATAATCCATTTCTTGACAATATACGGCGCGAAGGGGTTACGCTATGAGCGATGATTGCATTGGTAGTTTTGCTCAACCGAAAGGATATTTGATTTATGCTGAGAAATAAGATTTGTCGGCATTTAGATTCCAAGAGAGTGGTGGGTTACGCTATCGCTAACCCACCCTACCCATTGAAGGGAGAAGAGTTCATAGTAGGGTGGGTTAGACGGCAACAATCTAGGCGTTAAAGTCAATCTAACAATCCGTCGTAACCCACCGCTTTAGTCAACCGAAAGGATGTTTGATTTATGCTGAGAAATAAGATTTGTCGGCATTTAGAGGGGATGTGATGACTGTAACGACAAAGCAACAGGTAATTAGTCTGCTAGAGCAAAATCAAGCCGAATTACGGCGATTGGGAGTTAGTCGCTGTGGTTTGTTCGGATCTTTTCGGACAGAGCAGACGACAGAGAAGAGCGATGTGGATATTTTGGTGGTGTTTCAACCCGGGATGAAGACGTTTAATAATTTTATGGATTTATGTTTCTTTTTGGAGGACTTGTTTGGTCGGAGTGTGGATCTGGTTACACCTGAGTCGTTGAGTCCTTTTTTTGGACAACGAATTCTCGATGAGGTGGAATATGTCCCGTTCTCCTAAAGACTATTTGCAACATATTTTACAGGAGACGGCGTTTATTTTGGAGCATTCTCAAGGGCTAACCCAAGATGCTTTTTTCAAGGATGAACTGCTGAAAAGGGCTTTTGTGAGAAGTCTGGAGATTATTGGAGAAGCGTCTAAAAATTTGCCAGATGAGTTTAGGCAAAGAAACCCGCAGGTACCTTGGAGAGGAATGGCAGGAATGCGAGATAGATTGATCCATGTCTATTTTGGAGTTGATTATGAGGTTGTTTGGGATGTGATTGTCAATCAAATTTCTGGCTTGCATCAGGAAGTTAAACGATTGATCAATGAGCATCAAAGTCAATGATCTGGTAGGGTGGGTTAGACGGCAACAATCTAGGCGTTAAAGTCAATCTAACAATCCGTCGTAACCCACCGCTTTAGTCCACCGAAAGGATATTTGATTTATGCTGAGAAATAAGATTGATCAGGTTTTGGAGAGGATGTGATGACTAGAATAAAAGCGCCATTCGATCCCCCCCAACCCCCCTTAAAAAGGGGGGAGAAGAGTTCATAGTAGGGTGGGTTAGACGGCAACAATCTAGGCGTTAAAGTCAATCTAACAATCCGTCGT
>NZ_SFBO01000186.1:0-9707 GCF_007095705.1 Microcystis sp. Msp_OC_L_20101000_S702 | reverse complement strand
GTATTATAGGATACATTCCTGCTGGCAATCAACTGGAACGAACCACAAAGACACAAAGGACACAAAGATTGATCGCTTCTAGATAATCTAAACTTATCACACAAAGAATAAGAGAGCCATAAGGGGGGTATCTGACAATTTTTAACGCCTACCTACTTATTTAGGGCTTGCTGAATAATGGTAAAACCCTTTTAAAATAAGGCTTTTGACCTGTTAAAATCCGATGTTAGTGCAAGGATATAGGATTAGGATCCTCAAAAACCTTGCATTATCCTTCTTTTAGTACATAAACTGGTACAAAAAAAGAGGGCAACAAAGCCTGAAACGACCGGCTCCTGACTCATTACACAAAATAAGCATCTTGTCAAGGGGTCTGCAAAAATTATTTTCCAACCAGCGGAAGAAGGGCCGGACGGTGGTAAAGCGATGATTGCGGCGGTAGTCGTCAAAAATCGGAATATGGAGTCAACTATTAGCTATTTTGCCTCCTATTCACCGATAATAGCAAGTCTGACAATTTATCTGATCCTCACCCGGCCACGGCTGAACCCTCGTAGAAGTTGGACAAGGGGCAAAGTTTAATAGGGAATCACTGAATAGGCCGCCAGCTTGTTAGAGTATTGGGAGTAATTTTGAGCGAGCGATGATACTACAGCCTTTCCTTTCTTCCGCTTGGAGTCCTAATCTTACCCTGTTAGCCTCGGCAGCTACGGCCGAAACTGCCGATAGTGCCTTAGTTTTAGCCTGCGTGCTGCTGAGTTTGACCGTTATTTATTTCGCCTGTAAACTGGGGGGAGAAATATGCGTCCGATTCAACTTGCCTCCCGTGTTAGGAGAATTAGTCGGTGGCGTAATTATCGGAGTTTCTGCCCTAAAATTACTGGTTTTTCCAGAAGGAGGAGCGGGATTCGAGGATTCTCTCCTAATTCATTTCCTAGAATCCACGTCATCCCTCACCCCAGAGCAATCTCCCGCCGTTTTTAGTGCTGCCAGTGAGGTGATTTCCGTCCTCTCGGAATTGGGGGTAATTATCCTGCTGTTCGAGATCGGTTTAGAGTCGGACTTGCAGGAATTAATTCGCGTCGGTCCCCAGGCAGCTGCTGTGGCAGTGGTGGGGGTTGCGGTTCCCTTTTTGGTGGGTACTTTGGGTTTAATCTACATTTTCCATCTGGCCACCATTCCCGCTATTTTTGCCGGGGCAGCCCTAACCGCTACCAGTATCGGCATTACCGCCAAGGTTTTAGCAGAAATAGGGCAGTTATCGGCGAAAGAAGGTCAAATTATTATCGGGGCAGCGGTTCTCGATGATATTCTCGGTATTATCGTCCTCGCTGTCGTTGCTTCTTTGGTGAAGACCGGAGAAGTGCAGATTAGCAAGGTAATTTATCTAGTTATTAGTTCTAGCGCTTTTGTGGTGGGGGCGATCCTGATCGGTCGTTTTTTAAGCCCCTTTTACGTTCAATTAGTTAATAGAATGAAAACTAGGGGACAATTGCTCTTAGTTTCCCTAATTTTCGCCTTTATTCTTGCCTATATTGCCCAAGTTATCCAATTAGAAGCGATTCTCGGTTCCTTTGCTGCCGGCCTAGTCTTAGGGGAAACGGAAAAGCGATCGGAATTGGCAGAACAAGTGTTCCCGATCGCCGATTTATTTGTACCGATATTTTTCGTCTGTGTGGGGGCAAAAACCGATTTAAGTGTGCTTAATCCCACTATTCCCAGCAATCGAGAAGGATTAGTCTTGGCCGCTTTCTTAATTGTCGTCGCGATTTTGGGTAAAGTGGTGACGGGGTTAGCCGTTTTCAGCAAGGAAAAACTCAATCGCTTGGCGATCGGAGTTGGCATGATTCCCCGGGGTGAAGTGGGTTTAGTCTTTGCCGGAGTCGGGGCTGCTAGTGGCGCTTTATCCCCCGCTGCCGACGCGGCGATTATTATGATGGTGATCTTGACTACCTTTATCGCTCCGCCCCTGTTAAGGTTAGTATTTAAAGAACCTACCGCCAGCCCTCAATCAGTGATCAGTGAGCAGTGAGCAGTTACCAGTGGTAGTGTTAAGTGAGCAGTATTAAGTGGCACTAACAGTGCCGTCTTTTCATTGATAACAAGGGCCGAATCCAAATCCTAATTTGTTAAGCTAAAAGCTTTGATGTACTTAGTTTCTAACCTTATTTTTAGGTAGGAGAATTGCCAGATTCTTTTTTGGAGCCTCTTGCCTCTTACCTTCAGAAGCTGATAACTGATGACTGATGACTGATAACTGATCAGAAACATAGCAGACCATGCCAACGTCCCATAAGCTTGTTTTTATTGATAGTTATTCTCAGAGCATTAACGGAGCTATGGATGGCAAAAAATCAACAAAATAGTCCATTTTTACCGAAAAAAGGTAATTGATAACTGAGCAACGGGAGCATCGATCGTGAGATTTCATTGGTTATTCCTAAGCGCATTAACTTGGTTGCTGGTGGCGGCCCCTGCTTGGGCTGGCAAGCTCGTCTTTTGGCGATTCGACACCAATGAGAATCGTCTGGTGTTCACTACCGACAATCGAGTGCAACCGCGAGCGCAAATGATCACTAACCCCACCAGGATCGTGATCGATCTGCCCGGGATCAAGTTAGGGCAACCCAATATTAACCGGCCCATTGGCAATATCGTCAGAAGTATCCGTATCGGTCAATTTGATGCGGAAACTACCCGTTTAGTGATTGAATTAGCCCCCGGCTACACTGTCGATCCTCAACAGGTAAAAATTCGCGGAATTTCGCCCACCCAATGGACAGTGGAATTGCCAGATCCCCAACCGATTAGGGAGGAAACGCAACCACCCGTTACCCCTGACCCCACACCTCCCCCCGATCGCGGTTCCACCCGTCCCACTCCCCCACCTCCAGTTAGCCAGACGGACAACAACGATGATTTTCAAGTCACTCGCAATGGTCTTTTTGTCCGTTTAGAGCAGAATGGTGATGAGCGATCGATTCGCAGTCAACGCAGCCGGGACGGCAAAAAAATCGAATTTGAATTACCCGGGGCCACTTTACCCAGCAGTCTCACCGGTCAAACTATCCCCGTCAATCGCTATGGGGTCGGCGATATTCAATTCAGTCAGACTGCCAATCAACGGGCCAAGATTTCCCTAAGTGTTAATAGAGATAGTCCCGATTGGCAAGCTCTCTATAGTCGTTTTGGTGGCTTGGTTTTACTGCCTAGGGGCGGTCTGGGTGCCGTGGATAATATCTCCTCACCTCCCCCCACTCGGGCCAGCAATCCCAATCCTCGTCCCAATAATCCCCCCCCGAAAACTGCCAATAATCCCCCTTCTAGCAATCGTTTGGCGACGATCTCCTCGATCGATCTGGCGGGTAATAACGATCGCCTGTTAATTCGTGGGGATTCACCCCTGAAAGCTAACGGCAGTGTTAACCGGGATGGGGTCTATGAACTACGCATCGAAAATGCTAAGTTAGCCGAGTCTTTTCGCGGTCCGCGCTTTGGTCGCTCTAGTCCCATCTATCAATTACGGGTACGTCAGGAAAGTGTCAATAAGGTGCTGATTTTGGTACAGACCGCGGCAGGATTTCAATTCGGTCGCCTCAATCAGTCGGAAGGTCAAACCCTAGTCCTAGAATTGCTTTCCTCCCGCAATTCTGGCCCCGTTTCTCAGGTTCCTGACTCCACCACTATACCTGTCCCTTTACCCCCAGATACGGGGCAATTTAACCCACCGCCGCGCCCCTCTAACCCCACTCCTAATCCCCCCCAACAACGCAATAGCCGCTTTCTAGTGGTGATCGATCCGGGCCACGGTGGTAAGGATCCGGGGGCGATCGGAATTGGTGGCCTTCAGGAAAAAAACGTAATTCTGCCCATTTCCCTAGAAGTTACCCGCATTCTGCAACAACAGGGCATCGATGTGCGTCTAACTAGGGATAGCGACTTTTTTGTCACCCTGCAAGGTCGCACGGATCTGGCTAACCAGATCGATGCCGATCTATTTGTCAGTATCCATGCTAACTCTATGGGGAAAGCACGACCGGATGTCAACGGCCTAGAGGTGTACTACTTCGGCGATCGCCGTTTGTCGGACACCATCCATCGCAATATTGTCCGCAGTGTCGATATGCGCGATCGAGGGGTGCGTCGGGCCCGTTTCTATGTGCTGAGAACCTCGAAAATGCCCTCTACCCTCGTGGAAGTGGGTTTCGTTACTGGCGCTGAGGATGCGGCTAAATTAGCCAATGCCAACTTTCAACGACAAATGGCGGCGGCGATCGCAGGAGGGATTATTGAATATATTCAACGAAATCTCCGTTAATGATTAAATCATTGGAGCATTAGTTTACCAATCAAAAAATCCGTGTTTTAATATCATCAAATAAAGCTACTTTAGATCAGCGTTTTCCTCGATATCTATGAGAGAATCACAATTTAGTCCGATTGGTGTGTTTGATAGTGGTGTGGGTGGACTGACAGTTTTAAGGGAGTTGTATCGACAACTGCCCCAAGAATCGATTCTCTATTTTGCTGATACCGCTAGACTTCCCTACGGAACCCGTTCTAAAGGGGAAATTATCGAATTTGTCCGGGAAATTCTCACTTGGATGGGCGAGCACCGGGTGAAAATGGTGATTATGGCCTGTAATACCAGTTCCGCCTTGGCTTTAGAAGAAGTACGGGCCGAATTTAAAGATTTACCAATTTTGGGGGTAATTTTACCCGGTGCCAAAACTGCCGTTAAACAAGGAAAGCGCATAGGGGTGATTTCTACCCCGGCTACGGCTAAAAGTAATGCCTATAAACAAGCAATTCAAGAAATCGATCCTACTGCCCAAGTTTGGCAAATTCCTTGTCCTGAGTTTGTCCCTTTGATCGAGGCTAACCGCATTTTTGACCCCTATACCACACAAGTGGCTAGGGAATATCTTCAGCCTTTACTGGCGGAAAATATTGATACTCTGGTCTATGGTTGTACCCATTATCGTCATCTTTCCCCAGTTTTACGTCGTCTTTTACCTAGTTCCGTGCGCTTGGTAGATCCCGCAGCTGCCGTTGTCCGAGCGGCGGAAAAAGAACTAGAATTATTAGGTCTCAAAAATCCCGAAACATCCCTACCTACTAACTTCGCAGTTAGCGGTGATCCTGACACTTTTGCTCGTTTATCTCGTCAATGGCTAGGTTTTTCTCCTACGGTAGAAAAGGTTTATTTACCCGTCCCCGTTTTATAACCGTTAGCCTTTTCAGTGAGCAGTTATCAGTGAGCAGTTATCAGCTGCCTTTTGCCTGTCCTGATATGTATCCTATACTCAACGGATTTAGTATCAAAGGGTTGGGTGAGGTGCAATCGTCTTATTCTGGGACGATGAGGAAGATTAACGTGAAGGGGCAGAAGGAGAATATGATGGAGGTGACGATAGTACCAGAAACAACTGACCAGTAACTAAGCATTGCGTTTAGCTGTAGCAGGTTCACAAGACATAAATATGAATTTTTGTAATAGCCAAGGCAGATTTGAAATTTCCCGATAAAGGATAGCGCTTTTCACGTTACTGAGGTATCGACAAGTTTTGCCAACAAAGGGTTTAAGCTCCTTGCCCATACCTCATTCTGATGAAAACTGCTATAGTCGAGAAGATAAGTACCTAAGCAAAATTAATTACACATTTCGATCAAGCTTTTGCCTCTTGCCTATTGCCTGTCTTCACTAGGAAATTTATTTTGCATGACTACTTACTACAACCTACATTCCGCACTTCAATTTGTAGCATAAAAGAATTTGCGTCGAAACATCACTAGACTTAAGCTGAGGACAAATTCCCACTCTACAAGCTAAAAATAGCCTCCTTTTAGCCGATAACTGACGGCTACAAGCTTAAATTATTGTAAATCCTGATATTTGAATAACCCCATAAATTTTGATTTGCGTCCGTGTTCCTTAATTAAACTTTCCCGATAAGTTTGCCATTCTTCCCGTCTTCCCGACATATAAAAGGCATTACGAGCTTTTTTCAGCCATTTAATCGCTTCTTCGTAGCGATCAGCCTTTTTTTCGTCCAGTATCTTTTCCGCAGGAGGACGAGCGTGATCGATCACCCAGTCAGGATCGACGGTAGCAGCCGCATCCATTATCCGCCAAATTAGGTGAGACTGCACATAGGAATTATCAGAAACGACTTTAATTGCATCTCTAACTAAATTTTCGTGGAGAAATATATCGATTTTAGCCTCTGTGGAACGTCCACCGCTAAACTCGCGCAAGTAATCTAACAAGTCTAGTTTTAAATCGGGCCAATCTTCCCCCGCTAAAGACTCAATTTTTTGGTAATGGGAAAAGGAAGGTTGGTCTTGAAATGCCTTAATTCTAGCAGCTAAAGCTGTATCTATATCCCCTAAAGATTGCGCTAGTTCACTTGTCCAGAGAGCTAATTGATAATAATAATTTCCAGGGAAATTTAGACCACCCCTGGCAATTATGAGAGCGGATTCTGGTGCGGATTCATCGCGTAAAGCTTTGGCAAAAAAGAAGGCTTCATCGTTTTTAGTTATCATATTTTTTGCCGATGCCATCGCTTCCTCAATGCGATCAAGATAGACTAACTTAGTTAGATATTCTACCACTTGTCCTGAAGCTAAAGCTAGATTCAAATACTCCTGATCTTTTTCCTGTTGCTCGAAAATTTCTAAGCGAATAGAAGTTAATGCTTGGGCATAATAGGGGATATTTCCTGACCACATTTCTGAAAAATTAGCCGATTCTCCCCGTAAAATCTTCTCTAAAACTGGATCGTCCCATCCCTGTTGTAAGGCTGCTAAACTCATCTCAAAATCGGCACTCCATTCATGCTGCCATTGCTCGATTTTTTCCCTTAAATCTTGCTTTTCTTGGGGATTAAATTCTTTGCTTAAAATTGCTGCCGTTAGAACTCGATCGATTCTAGCACTTAAATCATCATTAACAGCACCGTAATCTTCTAAATCATCCCATTCCTCGATACAGGCGCTAATAATTGCTTCTAAAATAGCGATCGCATTATCTGGTTCTCCCTTTTGATAATAATCTTTGGCCTCATCCACTAGGGCATAAATTTCATTAGAAATTGGATCTTCTTCGTAGTAATCTTCCTCGATCGCTCGTAGGGATTGCCGCAGTTCATTACGGACAGTATTACGATAAGCTTTGACATTAACAGTTATCTTCCCTACCGCTTTATTAAGTGGGGTAGCTGGCACTAAAAACTTATCAATTGTCTCGATAACTTCTGGGTGTTTAGCCACTAAATGATTAAGCAATTTTCTTAATTTACTTTCATCGATCGGTGTCAATAACTCCTCTAGAGAGGCTTTTTTAATAATTAATTCTGGTTGACGAGAACAGGTTAATAAAACCGCCACAATATGCTTACACCAACCCTCATAATCGTAGGGACAGGAACAGGAGACATTCTCAAGGTTTTCTTGGTTAAAATCCATAGCAACTCGATAGGGTTTAACCTCACTACCACTCACTAAAGCTTGTAGATTTTGCCCCCGTTGCCAAAGAGAAATAACTGCACCGCTATCGTAATAATATTGACCGCGCTGATAGGAAGCATTGGTGCTATTTTGCCGGATAATTTTTTCATTGATAGGAGGAATAGTCATAGTCAGAAAAGGAGAGGATTGGGTGATAGAATCTTGTCTGTGGCCAGAAAACTGCCAGTAGGGAGCCAGACCACTGCATCAGCAACCGAGTTAACTTATCTTCAGTTTAGCCTAAATGTGCTATAGTGAAGACACTATGGAAATTAAAAATATTCCTCTGTCCCAAATTCGTCGTCCTTTACCGCGACAAACCGATCCCGAAAAAGTTAATCAGTTGATGCAATTGATCGCTGAGGAGGGATTACGAGAACCGATCGATGTTTTGGAGGTGGATGGTAACTACTACGGGTTTTCTGGTTGCCATCGCTTTGCAGCTCATCAGCGTCTCGGTAAAGAAACGATTCTCTGTCGAGTTCGTCGCGCTCCTAAATCCGTTTTAGCTAAACACATCGCTTAAGCTGAGAAGTCCCATGAATGAGTCCTTATATAAATATCATCGGCAAAAATTAGAGCAGTTAATGGCAGAAA
Organism: Microcystis sp. Msp_OC_L_20101000_S702; assembly: GCF_007095705.1. Classification (NCBI taxonomy): domain Bacteria; kingdom Bacillati; phylum Cyanobacteriota; class Cyanophyceae; order Chroococcales; family Microcystaceae; genus Microcystis; species Microcystis sp. Msp_OC_L_20101000_S702. The sequence continues at coordinate 1,598 of NZ_SFBO01000186.1, read as the reverse complement.
TTGGCTGTAAAAATCTGGAAGAATTGAGTCAGTTATCGGGTCTATCTTCTTGGCAATTGCAGAGAGTTTGCCATGGTTTAATCGCTAAATTATCTTCTGAATCTTTGGTGAAATTAGCTAAGGGGCTGCAGCTGCCAGTTAGCGATCTTCTTGCTCATTTTCAAATCCCGACGATGGGGCCAGAGGATCATTCAGGGGAATTAAAAATTCTCGAACAAGAGTATCAAAATTTACAGCAAAAATTAGACCAGCAAAAAGAAGAATTAGCCGCAGAATTTCAACGTCAAAGCATCGAAGTGATCGAATCTTGGTTAGTTCAATGGCCCACGGCCGAGGCCGTTGCCCGCAAAAATCCCGACCTAGCAGCCGTCAAAATCCTCTCCCTAGTTAAACCGATTATGCAGTTACTGGAGCGCTGGGGAGTGCAACCAATTGACAGTGTCGGTGATCATGTTAGTTATGATCCGCAAATCCATCAATTGATCGATGGTCAAGCGGAAATAGGTACACCTGTTCTAGTGCGTTATCGGGGCTATCGTCATGGGGAAAAACTACTTTATCGTGCTAGAGTGAGTTTAATTAAAGTAGAAATGCCAGAAATTCAACCAGTAGAAACAGAAAATGTCACCGCTTAAAGTGATAATTCTTGCAGAGCTTTAGTGCTGTGAAAAATTCCCCCGTGGTCTGCTTTTATCGAAAAAATCTAGTCTAAAACCTCGCCTTAAGACGAAAAGTTTTTGGAGCGGGGCATAAATCCCCATTACAAAACTAATGGCGGCTTGATAACCGCCCCCTGAACGGTTAAAATGAGATTATGAGTGATTCGGAGAAAAAAATATGTCATACTACGATGACTGTTTTGAACACATTACTGATCCTGTCCAACGAAATTCTGTTCGCCAGCAATGGTTACAGATCGTTGACGGAGGTTTATCTGTTGCCGATGTTAGGATACTACTATTAGCGACGCTTAAGCGAAACCCAACTACACTAATGTCGTTAAGAATGTTGGGTTTCTAACTGGGATTGGTGCGTTAGCGTTAGCGTAACGCACCCTACTGGATTGTTTCAGCTAATTTGGTGTATTAGAAAAATGCTATAAATTCTATGTTGACACCCTTACTGACAAAGAAAAAACTGAAATCAAGTCAGGATAAGGGTTGGAGTGCTTACTGCAAAAATTGTTAAGAAAGCTCCCTATAAGGGATAGCTTAATAAGGGGGGTGCTGATAGGCGGGGTGCTATGATAATTTTTAACGCCTACCTACTTAATTATTGATCTCTCTTGTTTTGGAGGAAATTAAAGATGGCTGATTTTCTTGATTTCGTTGTTCGTGACAGTTTGCTCAATCCTCTTAATATCACGCTTTTATCTACAGATTTAGAACAAATTGACGAAGGAACAAGACATGGCATTGATGCTCAGATTGATGACACAGATCCTCTTGGGCGTAAAGGTGCGATTTTAGCTGAGTCGGCATCGAAGGAAACTTCTCCCTTAGGAGTCCTGAACTCTGACCCCTCCCCATCGACAGTCTCCTCTGAGGACCCCACGGTTCCAGTCTCCCCTGCTGCTACGAGTCAAGTAGCGTTTCCCG
>NZ_SFBO01000185.1:0-15233 GCF_007095705.1 Microcystis sp. Msp_OC_L_20101000_S702 | reverse complement strand
TAGATACCAGATGATAGAGTTGATTAAAACTCAGTTTTTGGGAGTTTTCAAAGAAATATTGGCGATAATGGTAGTTAGCTAGATTGAACAAATTTTTTGACAAGAAGGCATAATGGTCGGTTTCTGACCATAAGGGATGGTTTCGACTGATAATATGACGTTCAACTAGCTTCATATCTTGATTATACCTGATAACGTTCTTAAAATCTATCGGTGGCCAAAGTTACTTATTTTAGTTATCTAGCTACAGAAATGAGTAACTTTAAAAGGCTTTAGGTAGGTTTTTGGTTTCTGTGGTTAACCCAAATTATCCCTATTCTTTTTCCTTCCAGACAAACACCAGAAGAGCTAACTCTTGGGGTTGATGCTTTTCGTTTTTGAATTGGCGCACTGATAACTGATTAAGACATTTCTAACATTCTTTGAATCGGCAACAGTGCCTTAACTCTTAAATCTTCAAAAATAGTAATTTCTGGAGTTTTATCTCGCATACAGAGATACAATTTTTCGAGAGTGTTCAGTCTCATATAGGGACACTCATTACAAGCACAGTTATTTAAAGCTGGTGCGGGTATAAATGCTTTCTCTGGCGCGGATTTTTGCATCTGGTGAATAATCCCCGGTTCTGTGACGACAATAAAGGTTTTTTCGGAACTTTTCAGGGAATAATTTAATAGTGCCGTCGTGGAACCAATATAATCGGCATGGCGTAAAACCGATGATTCACACTCAGGATGGGCGATAATTTTTGCTTCTGGATGGGCAACTTTTAATTCTATTATCTTGCGTTCGGAAAAAGTTTCATGGACAATACAACTACCCTGCCAGAGAACTAAATCTCTGCCAGTTTGCTGACTGACATAACGACCTAAATTGCGATCAGGAGCGAAGATAATCGGTTGATGGACAGGGATTTGATTCACTATTTTGACTGCGTTGGAACTGGTGCAGATAATATCACTCATGGCCTTAATTTCTGCACTGCAATTGATATAGGAAATCACGATATGATCGGGATATTGGGCTTTAAAACGAGCAAAATCTTCAGGATGACAACTATCAGCTAAAGAACATCCCGCATCTAAATCCGGCAGCAATACCAACTTATCCGGATTTAAGATTTTAGCTGTCTCTCCCATGAAGTGAACCCCCGCAAATACGATTACATCTGCTGGCGTTTGGGCAGCCTGCTGGGATAAACCTAGAGAATCACCAATATAATCAGCTATATCCTGTATGTCAGAATTTTGATAGTAGTGAGCCAGAATAACGGCGTTTAATTCCCTTTTAAGCTCTTTAATTGCCGTAAATAGGTCATCAGGTAAGCTCGATCGATTTGCGGGTTGAACAGTTGTGAACACGGTGAGATTTATGGTTATTTTTACCAAATACTAAACAAGTCTCTACATCATAGCAAATTTTTCCAAGGAGAGACCACAAACAAAAAAAGCTTGATACAACAGCGCTCAAACGACTGACAACCAAGCCCCGATAATGTGTGATAAGTTTAACTTACATAGGATTGATCAGTCTTTGTGTCCTTTGTGTCTTTGTGGTTCGTTCCACCCCCTCGCTAGGAAGAATGTATCTTAGAATACATTTTACCCACCAAACCCAAGGGAGCCACCATTTTTCAAAAAGTATATAGCGTGTTCTATTCGCACGAGGTACATTATTGATGTTCAAAAGCTTAATCAGCAAAGGTTTAAATGTGCCGTACAGGTACGAGAACCGCTATAGTTTATTTTTGGGAAATCCCTAAACGCTGATATTCTATCTGGATACAAGCATCCATAATCACATTTAAACCCGCCTCGATCGCCCTTTTTTCCGCAACTGGGTGATAAATTTTCAATTGTGTCCAAAGGGTAGCAGCCTGAATAGCAATAGCTGACTCGACAATTTCAGGTAGATAATCAGGATGACGAAAAACGTTAACAATATCCACGGGTTCAGGGATAGCCTCTAGAGAAGGATAGCACCTTTGACCATCAATTTGCTTGACCATCGGATTGACAGGATAGACTCGATAACCCACCGCTTGCAGAAATTTGGCTACCTGATAGCTGGCGCGACTCGATTTCTCAGAATGCCCCACCACTGCGATAATTTTACTATTGCTGAAAATGGTTTTGAGCGCACCATCGTCTCCTTTAATATTCGGCATTGTCCCACCTATCTTAGAACAGAGTTTCGTTTCCCATAAAGATGAAGTGTAACCTAATTTGGTATCGACTTTTAACTGCAGCTTTAGCCCCTCTGGAGAACTGGCAGCAATGTTTAACTTTTATATCGGAAAAACAGTTAAGTAGGTAGGTGTTAAAAGTTGTCAGACACCCCCCTTATCAAGGGGGGCAGGGGGGATCCCCCCGCCTATCGGCACCCCCCTTATCAAGGGGGGCAGGGGGGATCAGAGGCAAAATCTATCTTCTATTTAATTATAACTACTTACTTATTACCAATCCCAATCAATTCCTCGGTATCTGTAGGAAAATTTACCCGATGGTTGCCCCTAAATCCTCTGACTTTAGTTAGTACAAAACCTCATGAATTATCTTAGTGTTATCATTCCGACTCTTAATGAGGAGTTAAGAATTGCAGCAACGTTAAAACAGATAGGTGAAGGAGTAGAAATTATTGTTGTCGATGGGGGAAGTACAGATAAAACCAGAGAAATAGCTGAAAAATTGGGAGCAAAAGTAATTATTTCACCGAGCAAAGGTCGTGCATTTCAGATGAATTTAGGAGCCAAAATAGCGAAAGGAGATATTTTGTTATTTCTACATGGAGATACTTTACTTTCCCAAAATTATCAAGAGCAAATTATCAATACTTTATCTCAATCTGGGATAGTAGCGGGGGCCTTTGAATTAAAAATTGATGGAGAGGAAAAAACCCTGCGTTTAGTGGAAAAATTAGTTAATTGGCGTTCTCGCTGGTTTTCTCTTCCCTACGGAGATCAAGGAATATTTTTAAAAGCCTCAATATTGACCGATTTAGGGGGGTTTCCTGAGTTACCAATTATGGAAGATTTTGAATTAATACAAAGATTGAAAAAAAGGGGTAAAATAGCCATAGTTTCTACTGCGGTGATTACCTCAGCAAGACGTTGGCAAAAATTAGGAGTTGGCAAAACTACCTTAGTTAATCAATTAATAATTATTGGTTATTATCTAAAAATTCCGCCGCATTTGTTGAAAAATTTTTATCGTTTATGGTAATTAGGGAGAACTACCACTAGATTCTGATTACTTCTGGGAGTCTGTCGATAAAAATTTTTGTCTCCCGAAGTACCGATCGATAGGATAATCGATCATTGGAACATCTGCTCTGAGAATATGTCTCTCGATCGCCGTCAATTTCTTTATCTTTTAGGTGCTACCCTTGGCACAGCCACTCTTGCCGGTTTTAACCGTGCCGCTTTTGCTGCTACTGGTCCCTATGGTCTTATTGCCCTACCCTATAGCTATGATGCCCTAGAACCTTATATCGATAAGGAAACGATGCAATTTCATCACGATAAACACCATGCAGCCTACGTTAATAATCTCAACACGGCAGTGGCAAAATATCCAGAATTGCAGAAAAAAACAGTAGTAGAATTAATTAAAAATCTTGACTCTTTACCCGCCGATCTTCGCATCACTATCCGCAATAATGGCGGCGGCGATCTTAATCATACGATGTTTTGGCAGATTATGTCCCCCGATGGCGGTGGCGAACCAACAGGAGAAATAGGAGCGGCAATAATCGCTAAATTTGGCAGTTTCGAGGAATTTAAAAACGCTTTCAACCAAGCAGGTACTAAACTTTTTGGTAGTGGTTGGACATGGTTGGTGTTAAATAAGTCAGGACAACTAGAAATTACCAGCACTGCTAACCAAGATAGCCCCCTAATGATGGGATTACAGCCAATTATGGGCAATGATGTCTGGGAACACGCCTATTACTTAAAATATCGTAATCAACGGGCTGAGTATTTAAAACAGTGGTGGAATGTGGTTAACTGGGAGGAGGTAAATCGCCGCTATCTTCAGGCAAAAGCTTAACCATGACAACTTTTACGGTAACAGTTCCCGCTACCACTGCTAATATTGGGCCCGGCTTCGATTGTCTCGGAGCGGCCTTAACCCTATATAATCAGTTTACTTTTACCCTGCTGCCGGCAACGACAGCTAACCCTGTCAGCATTAGTGTCAAGGGAAATGAATCAGCTAAAGTTAGCCAAGGGGCTGATAATTTAATCTACACTTCTTTTTTGCAAGTTTATCAAAAAATAGGACAGAATCCGCCCCCTATCGCCATCGAGATCGGTTTAGGGGTTCCCCTGGCTAGAGGTTTAGGTAGTTCTGCTACTGCTATTATCGGTGGGTTAGTGGCTGCCAATCAATGCGCGGGCAATCCTTTATCTATGGGGGAAATCGAAGCATTAGCGATCGCATTGGAGGGCCATCCAGATAATGTGGTGCCGGCTTTGCGGGGCAACTGTCAGCTATCGGCAGGTGATAGCACAAATTGGGCTATTTGTCAAGTATTTTGGCAAAAAAATCTCATTCCCGTCCTAGGGATTCCCGATTTTGAACTGGCTACGGAAAAAGCTAGGGCGGTTTTACCGGAAAAAATTAGCCGTCAGGAGGCTATTTTCAATATTTCCCGCTTGGGTTTATTATTGCGGGGATTAGAGACGGGTAACGGCGATTGGCTGAGAATTGCCCTAGAGGATAAACTGCATCAACCCTATCGCCAATCTTTGATCCCGGGTTACGAAAAGGTGAAAAAAGCCGCCATTAATGGGGGTGCTTACGGGATGGTAATTAGTGGCGCAGGTCCGAGCCTATTAGCTTTAACTAACCCTGAAAATGCCCAAAAAACAGCCACAGAGATGACCAATGCTTGGGAGGAAGTGGGGATTAACTCCAGTGCCAAAATTTTGGCTTTAGATACCCTAGGGGCCCGAGTAAACTGTTAAGCCTCCAATTTACCTGTTAAGAGTCCCTGACATTTGAGATAAAATTAAGTAAAAAGCTATGAGGAGTCAGTCATCAGTCATCAGTCATCAGTAATCAGGAGTCAGAAGTCAGGAGATTATTTTTATTTATTCTCCCCACACCCCACACCCCACACCCCACTCCCCCTAATCTTGCCACTTATGACCGTAGGATCCAGCTTACAACAGTTAAAAATAGCTTCATCGGGAAGATTACCCAGCAGTTACGGGGTCTATTTTAAGAATACCCTGGTGGCCCTCTGTCATGCTCTTGAAGATCATATCTTGCAAACTAGCAGCCCAGACAGTACAAATAAACCACTGGTTTTAGTCACCTTTCAACAGGGAAAATGGTATTTACAGGAAGCAGAGCGCTATTTAGATATCGCTCGCTCTTCTCGTCATATTGCGATCGCCGCCGTGGCCGATAGTGGTTTTTCTGAGCATAAAACCGGCAGTTTAGAGAATGTTTCGCTAGTGAACTTAGATAATAGCGATAGTTTGGTGAATGAGTGGAATTTAATCATTCTTTCCCCCGATTACGCCTCCATGGTACTCTGTCATGAGTTATCCCCGGAAGAATACCGGTCCGATAGTCAACCCCAAATAGACACGGAGCGAAAATTCTACGGTTTATGGACATTCGATCGCGATTTAGTCGAAAAAGCCGCTAGGATCTTAATTGAGCGTCTGCATCCCTATAATCCCAGTCTAGCGGCCGATTTAAGCAGACAACAGCAGGAAATTAGTCAAAATATTAATCCCATTCCCACGGATTTAACCGGAGTAGTCTCTCGCATTGTCACCTATCTGCAAACCAGTCAACAGCAGTTAGTCACCGTCAGCAGACAAGCGCGAGAATTAAGCGACTTAGAAGGACAAGCATCCCGTTTAAATAAAAATTTAGCCGCTAATAAACTGCAAGCTTTTCTAAGAATGGCTCAAAAAGTCGATGAAAGAGATATTGATAATCCCCTTGCTTCCCTACAGGTGGCCGCTTTAGCGGAAATGTTGGGACAATTGCTCGATTTACCCACCCTGAGATTACGACGCTTACGATTAGCAGGTTTATTATACCGCATCGGTCTAGCGGAGGCTCCGATCGAAGTTTTTAGACAGCGTGCCAGTCAGTTAGAGGGAGCAAATGCGTTATTTTGGCGGGATCGATCGGTGTTAGGCGCACAATTACTCGCCACTATGCCCGAATTAGCCCCAATTCAACAGATTATTTACCATGAGTTTGAATACTGGGATGGTAGCGGGGTTCCCAACGGCTTAAAAGGGGAAGAAATCAGCCTAGAGTCGAGAATTTTAGGATTATCAGCCTATTTTCAGGAATTAACTCAACCGCGAGGCGACCGACTAGCTCTAGATTTGGGAGAGGCCCTAGAGCGCTGTCAAAATTATAGCGGGATTCGTTTCGATCCCGCTTTGGTAGAAAAATTAAGTTCGGTAATTCGTCTGTGCGAAATGGGATGGATGCAATTACCCGATCGCCCTAGTCAAGTCCCCGCCGTCTGGTTAGAATCAGTTTAGGATTAGACTCCGATTAAACTCTGCATGGCACGTCCCATATTAGCCGGTTTAAAAGCTGCCATGGCCGCGGTCGGTTCATAGCCGCAATGTACCATACAATCGGCACATTGAGGATTGCCACTGGCCCGACCGTAGTTATCCCAATTGGTTTCTTCTAAAAGTTCCCGAAAGCTTTTGTAATGACCTTCGTTAAGCAGATAACAGGGTTTTTGCCATCCTAAAAGACTATAGCTAGGACTACCCCAAGGCGTGCATTCATAGTCCTGTTCACCGATGAGAAAATCGAGAAAGAGAGGATTATGGTTAAAATTCCACTTTTTCTGACCTGATTTCCAGGGTGAGAGAATTTCTCGGAATAAAGCTCTGGTTTGCTCCCGTTTTAAGAAACTATCTTGATCCGGGGCCCACTCATAACTATAACCGGGGGAAATCATCATGCCATCGATGCCCAAAGTAGCGAGAAAATCGAAAAATTCCTGCATTTCTCGCGGATCTGTGCCTTCAAAAACCGTGGTATTAGTAGTAACCCGAAAACCTCTCGCTTTCGCCGCTTTAATCCCTTTTACTGCCTTATCGAATACTCCCTCTCGATCCACACAGCGATCGTGATGTTCTTTGAGACCATCCAGATGGACACTAAAGGTAAGATAGGGTGAAGGAGTAAATTTATCTAGGCTTTTTTCCAATAACAGGGCATTGGTGCAGAGATAGACGAATTTTTTTCTGTCCACTAACCCCTTGACAATTTCATCGATTTGTGGGTGTAAAAGCGGCTCGCCCCCGGGAATGGAAACCACGGGAACCCCGCATTCTTCCACCGCTGCGAAACATTCTGCCGGGGTAAGATGATTGCGGAGGATTTCCGGGGGATGTTGAATCTTACCGCAGCCAGTACAGGCTAAATTACAGCGAAATAGGGGTTCTAGCATTAAAACTAAGGGAAAACGCTTTTTTCCTGCTAGACGCTGTTTCAAGATATAGGAAGCAACCACTAAAGCTTGTTGTAGTTGGACAGCCATTTGCTCACACCAATAGGATTCTAAGTCATTATAGACTGTTAACAGGACATCAAGGCATAGAACCCTAGAAAATGGCAAGATAAATAAAAGCTGGTGGCTTTTTTGGCTGTTTACTTGATTATCACCTTGATCTAGCTGATGGCTTCAAGACTACTGACTTGAAGGTGGGAAGTGGGAAGTGGGGAGAATAAATAAAAAAGTCTCCTGACGACCGACTCCTATCTCCTGACTACTGACTCCTAACCTTAACGACAATTTTTGATTTTTACCAGAGGTCTATTATGAGTTCTTTAGGCGATCGCTTCAAGAAATTTGCGGGTAGAACTCGCTATGTGGTCTGTCGCTTATTTTTGCATCTCTACGGCCAAGAAATCGCACCGCTGATCGGTATTCTTAATCGTACCGGCCGGGAGGCGATCGATTCCGAAGGCGATTTAGAGGTCATGGGAGAGGGTTTAGTAGAAATTTGTCAAAATCTGCTGCAGATGAACCTCTATTGGTTTTCTATAGCTAATGAGGGCGATGTTTTTTGGCATGAGGGGGAAGCGGGAGACTACGTTAACGAACTGTTTACCGATTCTGCGGCCAGATACCTAAGTGAATCGGTGTCTTCACAGTTGGGGGAAAACGAACCCTTAACTTTACCCGTCACCGATAACTTAGTTGTTATGATCACAATAGCCTTCGAGGGTGAGAGTGCTGCTTTAGAAACTAGCCTAGCCGATCGAGAGGCCCTGGAAGATGGTTTAAAATCAATAATTAACCTTCACTACCAAGGTCGGCTGCGTGCGATTCAGGTACATTTTTCTCCTGCTCAATTGGGAGATGAATTGACCAATGAGCAACTATTACTCAATTTCCCCGAATTGCTGCCTTTATAGTCTTAATTTTGCCCTTATGCTGCGCCAAGTAACGACAATCTTTTTAATTCTTACCCTTTGTTGCACAACGGTGGCCTGTGGTTCGTCGTCAAATCAAACTCAGTCACCGTCAGCTAATAACAGTAGTGTAAGACGAGAATCCAATCAGGTTAGTAGCGGTCGCTACGAGGTGCAACAAGCTACCTACGATGACGGAGATGGCACTTATACCTTAATGCTGTTAAACACCCCCGGGGGGACTTCTCCCCTCTTTCGCACCACTAACCTGCAAATGGCTAGATTAACCGAGGAGGACATTGCTAAAGGGGAAAAAACCGCAGTAGAAATCAACGGTGATCAGGCTACCCTGTACATGACCGAAGATTTTAAAATTGAGTATGTCCATAATGTCACGGAAGTGCGGAACAATCCCCAAACCGGACAACAAGAAACCGTGGTGATTCGACAAGAATCGAGTTTTTGGAGTCCTTTTTTCGGTGCTGTTGCTGGTCAAGCTTTGGGTAGTTTGCTCTTTCGTCCTCAATACTACGTTCCTCCCCTCTATACTCCGGGGGGTGTGATGACCGGTTTTGGTGGTTACGGTTCCACCTATAATCAGGCAGTAGATCAATACCGGACTAAACATAATAGTCCACCTCCGGCGGTCAAAAACCGGCAAACTCTCCGTTCTACTGGCAATTTACGTCGTTATCCTAGCAATACTCCCTCTAGTCCCAATCGCAGCACCACCACCACCACAAAACCCAGTGGTTCCGGTTATGGTTCCAGTACCCTGAAGAATTCGGGTAAATCTGATAATGTCAAACGTTCTCCTAGTTTCGGTTCCTCTGGTTCCCGTCGTACCCCTAGTCGCAGTGGTTTCGGCAGCAGCAGACGCGGCCGACGTTAGGAGGATTTGACTGGAGTGGTGGAAGATTAATCCTGTCTTCCCCACCTCAGAGATTGGGGATGGCAGCTACTTAAGAAGCAACCATTTTGCGAATTTCCGAATAGAAAACCGTTTGGCGATCGCCATTGGCCGACTGAATAATACTGGTACGCAATCTCAGATTAGGACTAGCAAACCAGATTCTTTCCTCGATACGATGGTGATTGTCCTCGATGGTTAAAGTTAAAGCTTGATCGCTTCTGAGATGATATTCTCCCAGCGCTGCCGATTTACCGACCGCTGTGATTAATTTTCCTTGCCAAGAATTTTCTGAGGGTAGCCAAACTAAATAGCTAGAACCGATTTTTTTCGGTTGTCCATAGTCCACGGAATTATCCCAAGTCGCTTTCCATCCCCCTAGACTGGTCTGGGACTGACAGTTATTTTCTAAACATAATTGCACCACATCGGCAGCATCGGCAGCCAGCAAATCGATGGTGATTTCTGCTTTATTATTGGCAACTTTTTGGGCAGCTAATTGATAACTGGTGCGCTGAGAAAACCATTTACCCGCACAGAGATTAATAAATTCTTGAATGTCCATGAATGGCTGTAGGCAAAGATCGATCGCTCTGGAAGAATAGATTATTTATTCTATCCTATCCCTAGACGTTGGCCAATTTTTGCAAAGATAAACGGGCTGCTTCCCGCACTTGTGGATGTTCGTCCTTGACCAAAAATTTTAAGGCTGCGATCGTTTTTTCCGCCGGAAGCTGGCCTAAAGCTTCCGCTAATCGCTGCCGGATTAACCAGTCATCGGAGTTAACAAAGGTTAAAAGCTTCTCGACGGTTTCCACTGCTTTGATTTCCCCAAGAGCGGCAATAGCGGCCTGTTGAATAACCGCTTCGTTACTATCGAGAGCCGATAATAACACCTGTTTAGCCCGAATATCGCGTAAATTGCCCAAAGCGACGGCAGCACTGAAGCGGACTAACCATTGCGTATCTTCGTAAAAAGCTCGTTGTAGGGGTTCAAAAGCGCGAATATCTTCTAAATAACCTAAGGCCCCCGCAGCATCGGCGCGAATGCCATAATCGGCATCATTGGCTAACAAATCTACTAGGATAGGAAAGCATTCCTCGGTTTGTTTGACTCCCAAAGCAAAGACAGCCATCGATCGCACCGGCAGCATTTCATCATAAAGGACTTTTTTGATCAAGGGTACAGCCTCCTCCGGGGCTACTTCTCGCAGGGATGCCAAGGCCAGCAGACGATCTTTGGAGTTGCTGCTTTCTAACTGCAGGGCAATGGTTTCTATATCAGGCTTGCTCATTTTTGTCAATCACTTGTAATATTTCTTTAATTCTAACGCAATTTTTTCTAAGTCAGCAGCCCTAGTGGACTGAAACAGCTAATTTCTGTCTGTTACAGTGTTTCTCATAAAGATGAAGTGTAATCTAATTTGGTATGGAAGACCGACTCCCGAAAACGAAAACTTCGTACCTGCTCATTAAGATAACTGCTCTAACTAATATCCTTAACAATAGGATTAATTTAGCTTAAACCTCCTGTAAAAGTAAGTTTTCGAGGTGCTATCGGCTCAAAATATCGAAAACCTCAGATAAATTTGACATAATCTTGGGTTTTATGGACGGGATAGTTGTTTCTTGTCTTTTTTCTCCTCCTCTGGACTGTCTCGGAGTCTCCTCACGGAAGATTTTTGATTTTTGCAGGAACTCTCTTAAACAAGTTGGGGAAGTGGTTCTACAAAAATTAACTTTATTTATGTTTAAAATGCTATCATGAAGCTTGCATCGTAGATTTCAGTATATATTGAGAAAACCATGACTATTTCTGGCAATAAAATTACAGAAAGCATTATTAACAAGCTACAGGAAATTCCTCTAGATAAACAAAAACAAATCTTAGAATATGTAGAAGCTCTCACGGAGGAAAAGGAGCCGTTATCTTTCCCTAAAAAACGAGTCTTTGGGTTGCATCAGGGAAAAATTTGGATGAGTGATGATTTCAATCAACCCTTACCCGATAATTTCTGGAATTTTGACTCATGAATATTCTCTTAGATAGTCACACTTTAATCTAATTTTCCCAGAATTCTCCTCAGCTTTCCTCATGAGCAATTAAGATGCTAGAAGATAGAAATAATCTTCTTTTCTTGAGTTTGGTCAGTGTCTGGGAAATACAGATCAAAGTACAGTTAGGCAAATTAAATTTAGATATTTCTCTCTCGGAAATAGTTAAAGATCAAACTAAAATTAATGATGTGCAGATTTTACCCCTGAAATTATCTCATATTTGGACATTAGACACCTTACCTTATTATCACAAAGATCCGTTTGATCGTTTATTAATTTCTCAAGCAATTACAGAAAACCTAATTATCCTGGGTGTTGATTCTGTTTTCAATTCTTATCCCGTGCAAAAAATATGGTAAAAAATGTCGTTTGTTTTCTTTTTATTACTGGTTACAAAATTTCTAAAATCTCAAAAATAAAGCTCATAATTGAGATTATATAGTTATGCTAAAAACTACCCGAAGTCTGGTTAAAATTTTCTCTGTTGATGCTAATAAAAGATAGTAATCAAATTCCCGAATTAAAGGAGAAGGAAGATGGAGTTTTATCCTTTGTAAGAAAATTACGAATAGGCAGTTTAAATGCAGTACAGCTTATTAACAATTCTGATTAATCTTCTATTAAGATAACTTCGGTTGACGGAATCGATAAACATCAATGATCGCCTGTACCCAACCATTAGCAACGGATTCTAATAATCGATCGCCTTTTTCTTTACTTGCATTAGTAGCATCTCCCATCACTCCACTTTTAGTTAATTCCTTAGTTAACCAAGCAAAGGGTAATTTTCCTTCCATAGTTAACAGACTATTTTCTGGCAAACCCTGGGGATATTCTCGGACAGCCCGCTCAATTTTGACCTGTTCTGGCAGTAATGATAACATAATGCTAGTTTCCACATCTCCTGCATGAATACCGTATTCTAATTCATATTCCGAGAATAATTCAGCCGCATTGTGGGGAACTCGCCAAGTGAAAAAAGGAAATACTAAAAAATCGGGATATTGTTGGTGAATATCTCTAGCGGCAATTTCCATAACTTGCGGTTGTCCGCCGTGAGAGTTCATTAATACTAACTTGCGAAACCCCGAACGATAGAGACTTTCAGCTATCTCTTGAATGAGGGTTAATAAGGTGGCTGCCGAGAGGGTAATCGTGCCGGGGAAAGACCAATGTTCGTTAGATTTTCCGTAGTAGAGACAGGGTAAAGCAAAGGCGGGAACATTTGTATTTAATTTCTCGAAAGCTTTGCCCAAAACCCCTAAACTAATGGCAGCATCGACAGCAATAGGGAGATGGGGTCCGTGTTGTTCGATCGCACCGATGGGTTGAATAATTACCACATTTTCCTTATCTAGCATTGAATCTATATCAGTCCAAGTAAGATAGGGAAAATAACGATGAGGGGGAATAAAACCGTGCATCATAATCCTATTGGGGGTGAGGGATTAGGGTTAAGTAGTCGTGCAAAATTAATTTCCTAGTCGAGACAGGAGACGGGAGACGGGAGACGGGAGACGGGATAAAGCTATTAGGGATCGGATTTGAGTTTTCAGTTCACTGTTTACTCACAGCAGAAGTCTGACGGAGTAGTGGCTTAGATGTGTAATTAATTGTGCTTAGATACTTATGGAAAAAATTACTGTTTATTTGGTAATTGTACCACTAATTCTTGGCAAGGTTGCCAATCATCTTCATCGGTAATGGTTGGACAAAACGAATCCCTATAGCAACAAAACCTGTTTCATTAATTATATTTAAATTATATAAGAGCGATCGATCTTTGTGTCCTTTGTGTCTTTGTGGTTCGTTTCACTCGCTCGCCCGCAGGACTGTATCTTAGAATACATTTTACCCACCAAACCCAAGAGAGCCTATCGTCGGGCAAAAACACCAGGAGTGACTTGTTTTTTTACCCTTGTTACTGATTATCTTTAAGCCTTTTCTTTAAGTATTGTTGTTAATGTAGCTTATTATAGCAGTTCTCACACCTGTGTGGCACATTTAAACCTTTGCTAATTAAGCTTTTCAACATCGATAATGTACCTCTTGCGAACAGGAAACGCTATAAGATCAGCGACCGCACTTAAACTCACAGCTTCAATGAATGTGCATGGTGCGTTCCCAAAAATCTATCGGTGGAGTAGTATGAGCCATCTTAGGGAACGCACCCTACGGCTAAAAGGAAAAAACGCTTCATGGTTTTGGGGTGGTATTGCCGTCTATTTTACGGTGGTGAGGATGTCAACGGCAAAATTTCCGTAAAGAGGGTGATTCCCATTGATTAATATGTCAAGTTCCCTGCCGTAAAGAATCCATCGATACTTGAGGCAATGATGATAGAACTGAATATTTCCTTAGAAGCCACCGAAAAAACAACCGATGAGATAAGACAATGCAAGAAAGTGATCGATCGGCAGTCGGACGAGTTTAACCAGTGGATGACCGGAATCAAAACAAGGCTAGATGCGATCGCTGGTAAGATCGAAAAATAGCGAAGATTTAAAAGGGAATCCAATCAACTCGGTCAATCCATTCTTCTGCTTCGGATGCTTCCCAAATCAGATATAATTCTTCTGCCCAGATTTCTAAATTAGCACTGGGGCGCAACCATAGTAAACCCCAAATACGTCCACCCTTATCCCAATGGTTCTTCAGGTGTCCAGGCATACTGCGACGATTATTGGTAACTAACAACCGTTGAAATGACGCAACATAAAGTTCCCAGTGGTGGTGCATCGGGTTCACCTACTCGCAAAATATCGAGATTAGGATTCAATCGCAACAGAGATATTTTGAGGTCTGGGGATAAGTTTTCATCTAACAAAAACCGGATTTTCATGCGAGGTTTAGTTCTTGCTGTTTCCGTTTTAGTTTTAGTTGTCTTAGGCGTTGAATCAGGGGGGATGGCTCGGTATTTAACCACTGCTGGTATTGTTCTTCCTGCCAGTCACGGAGGCGCTGAAGATAAGCATCTATCAGGGTCTTATTTTGATAGTAATAGGTGAGAGTAGCGTAAATTTTCTCTAGGTTTAAGGTGGGTAACTCTTGGAGAATCTGCTGGGAAGTATAACCTTTTAAATGGTAGTTGATAACATCCTCAATCCCAATGCGATGCCCTTTAATGCGGATGTCATCTGGAGCAAAAACTTCAAAGTATTCTTCTAGTTGCATGGTTTTCTTGGAGCAAACTTTTTCTTTTAATTGTAGCACCGCTACCAGTTATCAGTGAACAGTTATCAGTCCGGCTCTTTGATAACTGTTCACTGATAAGTAGTCGTGCAAAATTAATTTCCTAGTAAAGATAGGCACTCATGCAAGAGGCAAAAGGCAAGAGGGGGTTAGATATGTGTAATTAATTTTGCTTAGGTACTTAACTGAAAAGGTGTTTCTACTTCCAGGGATGAAGTGCAAGAAAGGCTGCCTTGCCGGTGACATAGCTCCCCGTCCTCAAAAAATAGCCTCATCTGTTGCCAATGCTAAAACTTCCCGATGAGTAAGGACTCTCTATTTTTCCCCCCTCTAATATCAGCTAAACTTATCAATAGCATAAGTAACAATATCGTCAAACTTCTTTACAAACCGTTACATAACCCTTAAGATGAGAACATCATAAATCAATCAAACCGCACTCATAAACCAATGACCACCACCTTACAACAGCGCGAGAGCGCTTCCCTGTGGGAGCAGTTCTGCCAGTGGATCACCAGCACCAACAACCGTCTCTATGTCGGCTGGTTCGGTGTGATCATGATCCCCACCCTGCTCACCGCCACCACCTGCTTCATCATCGCCTTTATCGCCGCTCCTCCTGTAGATATCGACGGTATTCGCGAGCCTGTAGC
>NZ_SFBO01000184.1:0-15635 GCF_007095705.1 Microcystis sp. Msp_OC_L_20101000_S702 | reverse complement strand
TTAAACTAATAAAACGGAGAGGCTATGGCTTTAGAAACTTTCGGAATTTTTGGGTTAGAAGTATGTTGTCTTGGCATCTTGTCTGTTGATTTAGCATAAAGGGTAACGAAGAGCCATAGAAGGGATTGAATTGGCTATGTTAGAAGTTACTCAAAAAGATATTCGTAATTGGTTTACTCACTGTTGCTACTGTACCCCATAAGTCAGAGAATTGCTATAAATTTTTGTTTCTCACTTTCAAATTAATGTCATTTCTAACAGGAGTTATTTCTGATGAATGTTCTCGATATTCAAGAGTTAATCATTGCTGGATGGAAAACACAAACGCTTTTCTCCGCTTTAGAATTAGGAATTTTTGAACAATGATCCAAGCAATCTAAAACGGTTGAAGAACTTGCTCAAGACTGTCAATTTTCTCCCGTAAGCGGCAAAAAACTTCTTACGGCCTGTGTTGCTTTAGGACTCCTCACGAAGACGGATAACACTTACCAAAATAGTTCTGTGGGGAGCATCTCACCTTTGTAACCCCTAAATCAGGTTTTATGTCAAGCTATTTTAAAAGCCTTGCCAGAAACCAGTTTTAGGGACAAGTATAATTACTCACTTGCATAAATGAGATGCTCCCCCGTCAACTGTGACACTTAGAAACTGTTGGTAAACAAGTATTTAAATCGCCAAAACCTTGACTTGACAAATATCCTGAGTTTTTAGTTCATTTGCTCTATAAATCGCCAAAACCTTGACTTGGCGAGCTTTTTACATTAATTTACAAACGGTTTCTTAGGGTGCGGAATGTGAAGATATATTAAGTTTGGTACAATCTATACAAAAATGATGGTAGTCTGGGATGGTTTAGGAGTTGGGTTTTTCCAGACCTCGCTGTGGAATCTATTCTATTGGGGTTTGGCTCAACGCTATGGGTTTCTTCTCGACTGTAGGTTGAGGTTAAGTAAGCAAAGATAATTTTGCACTGAAGGGTACAAATGTTAGCAAGATTTGAACAAAGCCATTTTTCTTCTTTTCCTAATGTTGATCTTAGTAGTTCTCCTAATGTAGATCGTGTGACGGCTCTAAAATATTGGGGACTTTTTCTTTACCGTTACTACTTTATAGGACGGGAGCAACATGGGGCTTATGGCTCACCTTGGTGTATTAAGAAAATGAAGCCTATTGAGGAGAGCATCAAAAATCAGTCAATCCCTTCTGGAGATTCTCCTACACTGCCTATACCTGAGTTGACGATTGATGAAATCTCGCCACAACAATTTCACGAAGTGTATCTGAAACCGAATACCCCAGTTGTTTTTCGAGGAGCAGCAAAGCACTGGGAAGCGGTGAAAACTTGGACACCTGAATTCTTTGCTGCGAATTATGGCAACGAAATGGTTTCTACTCGTGTGCGTGCCAATGAAATCAATGAAGAGGCACTACGCTATATAGACATTCCATTATCTGAGGTCGTAGAAAATATCAAAAATGGTGGCACTTATTATCCGGGACATACCGAGGATTTATTTAACAGAAATCCAGCTTTGCGTGAAGCACTAGATCTCAAAACACTTGGGAAATATCTGAGCATACGACAACAGCGAATTATGTCAACCCAGCTTTTTTTATCGGGGGGAGGAGTTCGTTCAGCATGGCATTGCACAGGTGGACCGAATCTGTTTACGATGGTCTATGGGCGGAAAGAATGGACTTTAGTTCATCCACAGCACTCTATGTGGATGTATCCGATCACTCGCAAAGATATGTTTTATGCCGCTACTATGATTGATTGGAAGAAAACCAATGATGAGATTGAGGCAGAGGGCTATCCCTTGTATCGCTATATTCCCAAATTTACGACAACCTTAGAACCGGGAGATGTCCTCTTTTCTCCTCAATGGTGGTGGCACTGTGTAGATACTCCTGAGCCTTCTATTGGAATTGCTTCACGAGCTATTAACAATCTACTTGTGGGACATCCATTGTTTTCCTTAATGTGGATTACCTCTAATCGCTTTCGTCAAACCGTTTGGACTTGTCTAAAAGATGGTTGGGGTTCGGATGCTGCTAGTGGAGCAAAATTGGCCTTTGAGTTTGACCAACAAGAATTTATCAGGAGAGTATCTGTCTAAGGCAATGGAATTTGAGGAGAAATTGATGGAAAATGCTCTTGACTGGTATTCCTTGTGTGTTGTTGTCTTATTTTTGAAAATGTTCACCACTTCAGCATATCAAGGTTTTTATCGTCTTAGCCAGGGTGTCTTTCTCAATCCAGAAGATGCCCAAGTCTTTCAAAAACATCCGGCAGCCGAAGAATTACCGCAAGTCCGACGTGCAGCCAAAGCTTGGCTCAATGATTTGGAGAACATCCCTATCTTTTGTAGTCTTGGAATAGCTTATGTCTTACTTGGAGCGTCTCCCAAAGCTGCCAGTTGGCTATTTTCGATTTTTACCATAGCACGTCTGTTTCATACCTTAACCTATCTTCTAGGGTTACAGCCATGGCGAACTATTGCCTACGGAGTAGGAATTCTTTGTTTGTTTGGTATGAGTTGGAACATAATTACCGTTCTCTTGGGATTAGCTTAGTCTAGTCAAGTCACTACTGTTTGATACACACTTATTGAGGTGAAAATACCCAAAAATGATGGCAGACAACTCCATTCAACTACAGTTAATCGACAAAAAAGAACCAATGCAAAGGTTTCTCTATAATGAAGCCTATAAATTTTGGCAGGCGCAATGGACTGAGACGATTGAGGAGTTAGGATTAGAAGGTTTATCTGTTAAACATTCCGACAAGTTTTTGGCTGCCGATAAGATAATTGTTTTTCGAGAAGGAGTCAATATTGCTGCCCTTGGTCTGATTAACTACATCGACTTACAACTCCTAGCTTCGCGTTTTTTATCCTACCTTGGGGTGATGACAGAGGAATCGATGGCTTTCATCCTTAGTCAAGGATACAGGAAAGTTATGACTTCAACCTACAATATTGTCGCCAAACAGTATAGACGAATCAAAGTGGGAAACACTGTTTTAGCGATAGCTTTACCTGGTGCTGCTCTCAAACTTTTCCAGTGTCAATCTGATTTGGATTTGTGTTTAGGAATGCCTTTACTGCCCTCCGCCAACCATCGCACATTATCTCGACTAGGGATGAGAAATCTACCTGGGGGGTTAATTACAATTCATAACGTTCAAGCTCAGTTTATGTATGTCAACCAAGGAGAAGTTAATCTAGGCAAGTATGATTGGAGTATTAGTTCTTTGCTATCTAATAACTTGATAGCATCATAAATACTTGACATATTTAGCCTAGTATTAACGGCAACTGTTTTATAAAGCAATTCTCATTTTACCCTAAGTGTACGCCATTTGAGAAAGCACAGGATTGATAAGTCCATAAAATCTTAAGATGAGAATTGCTGCTTTCATAACTTATCTGAATGACAGATTTGGCAAATGATAATGACATTATCTATTAATTCACCAGACTATTTTCTTAATCGAAGCTTACCCCTCCTCACCAACGCCGGTGTAGAATATTTAGCTAAGAAGAAAATTGTTATTGCTGGATGTGGTGGGATTGGTGGGGCAATGGCCTTGACAATGTGCCGCTTGGGAATTGGTTCTTTTCATTTAGCAGACCCTGCCGATTTTGATCCCCCTGATATGAACCGACAATGGGGAGCAACGGGTTCCACAATGGGCAAGAATAAAGCAGAGGTTTATCGAGATCTGATTCTTGATATTAATCCTGAAGCTCAAATTCAGGTTTTTAATGAAGGTCTTACTAACAATAATCAGGATGAGTTTCTTAAAGAAGCTGATATCCTTGTTGATTGTTTGGATGCCGCAGTTCCCTATGAACTTCGAGAAACGATACATCAAAAAGCCAGAGACTTAGGAATATTTAGTGTAGTTGCCCCAATTTTAGGATTTGGGTGCTTTGCTTTATGTTCTTCTCCTGGCGGAATGAGCATGGAATTCTGGACAAATACTTTTCGCAATGTTAAACAGGCTACAGCATTTCCTGACATTTTTAATGAGTGGTTTGTCCCTGAGCAAATTGATGTTATTGGTAAGAGTTTACAAATTGGTAAAGTTCCCACTCTCGCGGTTGGGCCTGTTATTGGGAGTTCTTTACTGGCAACAGAGTGTATTGCCTATCTATTAGATGGCATTATCCCTGGCTCAAGAAAGCCGATTGTATTACCAAAAGCCATGTTTTTCGATTTGTTTCGGATGAGCTATAAGATTGTTGATGTCAGTGAACTTCGCTCCGAATTTGAAGGAGAACAGACATGAGTCTTACTTCTAGGATACAAATTTTAGAACTTACCGGACATAATCTAGATATCGTTCCTAGAGAACATATTGAGCTTGATCTACAGACTGATAGTCTTATTCATCAAACGGTTTCTATACCAGACAACCGAGACTCTCAATTGAGTCAACGGACTTCTTCTGATGGACTGAGTCCTGAGCAAATATTTAGCCAATATTTTGGATTCCCCTATGTTATGGCTGTTTCTCAGGGTCGCTTAGCAGAGGCTATTTTAAGCCAGGCTATCATCCGCAATGGTCATTATATCCCCGGCAGTTCTCTGTTTCCTACCACGAGGATTCATCAAGAACGTCATGGTGGGGCATCTGTGGAAGTAATGTGTCCTGAGTCTTTAGACATAAGGAACTCGTATCCTTTCAAAGGAAATATAGATATCAACGCCCTTGAACGAACCATTGAAAATTATCATCCGAATTGGATTCCTTATATTTGCATCGAGCCTTGTAACAACGCAGTCGGTGGACATCCAATTTCTCTGGAAAATATGTGCGCTGTTGCTGAGTTAGCTCGTCATTATAAGATTCCTGTCTATTTGGATGGCTGTAGAATTATTGATAATGCTCTGATGATTCAGGAACGAGAAGAGGGATATCAAAATACTTCCATTGATGAGATTATCCGCCAATTCTGCTCCTATGCAGATGGCTGTACCATGAGTGCCACTAAGGATTTTCCTACCTCAATCGGCGGCTTTCTAGCTGTACGAGATCCTAAACTATTTTATCGTTGTCTGGATAACTTAGTGCTTTTCGGAAGCGGTTTGAGTCATGATGCTCAAGAATTACTATCGTGTGCCATAATTGACATGGATAGGGTAACTTCTTTGGTTCGCCGACGAATCAATCTTGTCAAAAAACTGCACGAAGCTCTCAGAAACCACCAGAATTTAGTTCAACCAGTGGGAGGACATGGGGTTTTTCTGGAGATCAATGCTCAGTGTTTGGATCTTCCTGATACTCATCACCCAGCCCAAGCTTTTCTTTATCAACTGTTTAAAGATTATGGAATTCGCGGCTCTCTCAATTCTAGCTCTCTAACTCAGATAGCGAATAAGCTTTGCTTGGTTCGTTTTGCTGTGCCCATTTTGGGGTTAGAGGAGGAGGCAATCAACCAAGTTGCTGATGGTATTTCTAGTCTTTTAACAGCTAAAAAGAAAATTCAAGGGCTAAAGATTGTGGCAAAGGGATCGGGTTTGACGGGATTTTTGAGATCCCGGTATCGTCCGATGGATTTAGTAACCAGTAATTAGTTGGTTTTTGACTATGATTGATCTCTATTTCTGGCCTACACCGAATGGTTATAAACCTTTAATTTTCCTTGAAGAAACTGGATTACCATACCAAATCAAACCAATAAATATCTTGCGAGGAGAGCAATTTCAAGCTGATTTTTTGGAGATCGCCCCCAATAACCGTA
The DNA here is from genome assembly GCF_007095705.1 of Microcystis sp. Msp_OC_L_20101000_S702. NCBI lineage: Bacteria > Bacillati > Cyanobacteriota > Cyanophyceae > Chroococcales > Microcystaceae > Microcystis > Microcystis sp. Msp_OC_L_20101000_S702. The sequence goes on along the minus strand of NZ_SFBO01000184.1, from coordinate 9,882 downwards.
TTCCCGCAATTGTTGATCATTCGCCTGCTGAGGGAAATAAACCCTTGGCTTTGTTTGAATCAGGCAGTATTCTCATCTATCTCGCCGAGAAAGCCGATCAATTTTTAGCATCGGATTTAGGGATTCGTCATCAAACCATTCAATGGCTAATGTGGCAGATGGGGGGAATTGGTCCAATGATGGGACAGGCGAATCATTTTACTCGATATGCTCCCGAAGATATTCCTTATGCCAAAAAAAGGTATGTCAGCGAAGTCAAGCGATTGTTAGGAGTAATGGAAAAACGATTGAGTGATAGAGAGTATCTGACAGGAGATTATTCGATCGCAGATATGGCTTGCTATCCTTGGATCAAATTTTCTGATCTCATTAACGTTCCCCTTGCCGATTTTCCCAGAGTTGCCCAATGGGTTACTCGGATTTCCGAACGTCCAGCTGTCAAAAGGGCTTACGAAGTGGGTGAACCCATTCAAGGTGATTACCAGATGGATGAGGAGGCACGTCGCTTATTATTTGACATTAAGCCTAATCAATGATCTATTTCCTTGATCTTTGTTGATTTTTCCCCTTACTACGGCGTTAACCGAGTAACACTGTCCACAGTATTAGTTAAGTACAAACCCACTTTAATCTAACCATAGGAGAAATGATGCCATGACTACTGCAGAAAAAGCCAAAATCCATCAAAATCAATACCAAAAAAGATGTGAATTACTACGCCAAGAGTTTGCCTCAAGACCTGTTGTCAAAGAAATATGGGAAGAGGAAGTCGAACCAACACTCTTAAAACTTTTTATGATTCATTGGTGTGCCTTGAGTGCTGGACTTACTGAACCTATTCCCGTTTACTTAAAACGTGCTGGTGATGGATGTCAAGACTTAGGTTTACAAGAGATGGCTGACTTTTTCTATGAGCATGAAGGAGAAGAAGATGGTCACGAAAATTGGGCTATCGAAGATGTAGAAAATCTCGTTGCTGTATGGAATAAAGAAGAATCTAACTTTCCTCTAGATGCCAAAGAGTTACTGGCTAATAAAATGAGTCCTGCCGTCAAACGTTATCATCAGTTACACGAGCAAGTAATTGAAGGAGATTCCCCTTGGGCTGAATTAGCCATTGATGTTGAGATCGAATTAATCTCGACGACCTACGGGCCAACTTTGATTAAGAAATGGGTTGCCTCTATGGGGCAACACTCTCTACCTAATATTAGTTTTTTACATAAGCACGTTGTGGCGGATGTTGAACATACCGAAACAAATTTTGAAATTGTTGATAAATTGGTTAGTGAGCATCCTGACTATACAGATATCCTTGTAGAAACAGCAGCTAATGCGCTTAATTCTTATGCTGACTTTCTTGAGGATGCTATGACTTATGCCAAAGAAGTATATGCTCGTATGTCTAATGTAACTGTGTAATTAGAATGCAAGCTTCCCTGTTTTTTAGGAAGCTTGCCACTTAGTTAAAACATATTCGAGTTTAAATGCACAATAGGTTATGAGAGATTAAATAGGATGACCAAAACCTGCAAAAAATGCTTGTTAACAACACAAGTCGAAGGAGTCAGTCTCGATACCCATGGAGTCTGTAACTTTTGTCGAGAATGGGAAAAGCAAGGCAACAATAATCAGCAACAGGAAAAAGAACGAGAGTTACGAAAGCAAGAACTTGAAGAAATCCTTAGAAAACCTTCAGGTAATGGAGAATACGACTGTATACTCTCTTTTAGTGGAGGCAAAGATAGTTGTTATTTACTTTATAAACTGGTCAAAGATTACAACTTACGGGTTTTGGCTTACACAAGCGACTTTGATATTCCTCCGAATACTTGGGATAATATCCGTCGCACAGTAAAGCAGCTTAATGTCGATCATCACGTTGTGACTCCGTCAAAAGAGCTTTATCGGCGATTTATTCGCTATCTTTTGTGTAATCAAGATAAGCGTGGTGCTGTTTATACAGTTTGTTATTTTTGGTTAGATATTAGAGAAGGAGACATTCTTCGTTTAGCCATGGAAAAGAACATTCCCCTGATCATCACAGGGTATTCTCCTGGTCAACCTGACCCAGCCCGAATGCTTTACGAAATGCCTCAAGCAAGAATACTCGAGGACTGGACTCCTTATGAATTTTTTGAAAATGGTTTGTTTGAGGAGTCTGAGAAAGATCTGTTTTGGAATCCTAATATATATGGAAAAGATGCCAAATTTCCTCGTATTATCGCTCCCTTTCATGCTTGGGATTACAACCAAGAAGAAGTCATGGCAAAAGTTGTCGAATTGGGTTTAGCCAAAAATCGCTGGTATGTCAATCCCGTTCTCAGTAATTTTACGTTGAATTGGCTTCTGATTTATTCTGACCTCAAAAACTTGGGTTATAATCCTTATAAACCAGAATTTTCGCAATTAATTCGTGAAGGAAAAGCCCGTCGTTCTCTTTGGCGATTTCTTTTCTCTTTAATGGATTTTATGGCACAAAATAAAATCTTGTTAGGACGTTATGTAACTAGCTCTTTAGCCTGGCTAGAATTAAAACCTGAGCAGCTACGGATTAAAGATGGGGAAACAGGATAAAGATTCTCAAGTATTCAAGCTCAAAAAGCACAATATCTGACTTTTAACTCATTATTTTAAGAGAGGATCTGATGAAAACAAAGCTGTTAAGTACCATCGTAACGATTCCATTGGTCGTGACCAGTTTAGTGACTAATTGTAATATAGCTAAAGGAGCAACAGTTGGAAGTCGTATTGATTTTTCTGGCTATGTCTTTGGCAGTTCCAATCAATTTGATTATATCGATTCTTCTAATCTGGTGCCTAATCCGAATGTCTTGGGAAATTTTCAAGTTAATAATGCCACGGGGTCTTTTGCTCCCGCACTGATGAATCCTTCAAAACTAGGGGCAATTCGGGATGTTCATGAAGGGATCTCTAATGGATTAATTACCCAATCGAGCCCGTTTTTTAATGGCTCTAATAATCCTAGTTTATATGTCAGTGACTTTCTGAGCTTAACAATTCCCAATTTAGTTAACTTCTCCTTTGAATTGCAGACAGTTAACCGAAAAGTTGTTCTTGATCCTAATTCACCCGATCCATTAGATCCTTTAATCCTAAGTATCTCATCTGATCTAACAGGGGTCTTAACTGATTTCATCACCAATGAAGTTCAAGCTGCTGTAGTCCATTTTGCTCCGAATGTTCCCCCCGGTATTCCTGTTAGTTTATTGACTCCCGACAATTTCCTCGGTCCCATTGTTTATAATGCTTCACTTCAAGTTGTAGCTGTTCCTGAACCCTTATCTAATACAGGTTTAGCATTACTGGGGGGGCTGGGACTGAGCTTAATTTTGAAGAAACACATCATTTAATTGATTAGATATCTCTATAAATTAACCTCAAACCCTTGTAAACTGTTCTGTAGGGTTAAATCCAGATTATTGGGGATATCTATTGTTCTTAATCTTTAATTTCAGTCATTGCAGTATTTATGTTACAGAATTTATCTGATTTTGACAAGCTTGAATTGACTTTTGATAATGAAACTCGTACTGTTTTTCGCAAAGGTCAAGGGCCAGCAGTTATTGTTATGCACGAGATTCCGGGGATTCACCCTGGAGTGGTTCGGTTAGCCAATGCTTTTTGTAATGCGGGTTTATCGGTTTGGTTGCCTTCATTGCTGGGTAAACCGGGCAAAAAGGTCAGTATCCCCTACATAGCAACCTCTTTAGGTCGTGCTTGTGTTATGCAAGAGTTTACCGTATTAGCAACCAATAAAAACAGTCCGGTGACCTCTTGGTTAAGATTATTAGCTCAATATGCTCATAGTCAATCTGGAGGACCTGGAGTCGGAGCTATTGGAATGTGTCTTACAGGGGGTTTTGCTTTGGCAATGATGATAGAAGAGGCGGTATTAGCCCCTGTTGTTTGCAATCCTTCACTTCCGTTTGCCCTAACACCGTCCCGTCAATCAGAGGTAGGAGTTGATGAAAATACCCTTGAACAAGCAAAAGCCAGAAGTGCTGAACAAAACATTTGTTTATTGGGTTTGCGATTTACCAATGATATCTTCGTCCCTTCCCAAAGGTTTCAGAGACTTCGTGAGGCTTTTGGCTCTAAATTTCTAGCGATCGAAATTGATTCCTCTATTGGTAATCCACATGGGATTAATCCCTTAGCACATTCCGTTTTAGGAGTGCATTATGTTGATCACCCAGGACATCCAACCGTTATCGCTGAATCTCAAACTGTAGCTTTTATTAGGGATCGTCTGATTCAATCTCAATAAATGCCCAAACAAAATTATTTATACATTAAATAATTTGTCAAAACCACAAAATATTCCCAACAACATGACTTAAACAAGTATGGATGAACTCAATTTAAAACTTCAGCAAGAGAAAAATAAAACTTTTGCCCCATCTTCTTCTAGTCGAAGATTTTTTCGAGTATCTTTACTGGTTTTAGGTTTATCCATTGTAGGAACATTAGGTGGCTTTTGGTATTTTTTAATTCCCCAAAAAGTTCACCCCTTGCGAATCAGTGGACGCCTAGAAGCCTATGAAACTGATATTAGCTCTAAAGTTTCAGGAAGAATTAACTTTGTTGCTGTTAGAGAGGGAGATAAAGTTTCTAAAAATCAGATACTTGTCCGTCAAGATGACGAAGAAATTCAAGCTCAACTGCAAGGAGCAAAGGCCCGTTTACTCCTTACTAAACAACAAGAAGGTGAAGCTGCTTTACAAATAAGTATTATTGAAAATCAAATTCAAGAAGTCAAACTTAATATAGAGCAGTCTAAACAAGACTCTCAAGCGCGTCTTTTTCAAGCTAAAGCCAATCTCGATTCTAGTAAATCCCAACTCAATGAAGCACATAGTCAACTTGATCAAGCTAAAGCTGAACTCAAGCTGGCACAAACTAATTATAATCGTTTTTTAACATTAGTTATAGAAGGAGTGATTATTCAACAGCAATTCGATCAGGCAGAAACAGTATTAGCCACAAGTCAAGCCACAGTCAAAGCTCGTCAAGCTTCTGTAAATTCTTTTCAAAAATTAATTGAAGCAGCAGAGGGAGAGTTAAAATTAGCACAAACGACCCTTTTAAATTCTCAAATTCGTCTGACTCAACTTCAAAGTTTAACCAACCAGTTAGCTCAATCGCGTTTACGATATAAAGCAGCCCAAGCTGAAGTCGCTAATGCTAAAGCGGAAGAGCAACAAATCAAAACAAAAATAGATGATTTAAACGTGATTAGTCCAATTGATGGGATTGTGATAGTTCGCACTGTCGAACCGGGAGTTGTTGTCTCTGCTGGCAAAACTCTCTTGACAGTTATTAATCCTGATACTGTTTATCTTCGAGGATATATTCCCGAGGGTGAAATTGGGAAAATCAAAATTGGTCAACAAGCTCAGGTTTTTTTAGATTCTGCTCCCGATCAGCCGCTTAGTGCACACATTAGTGCGATCGATACTCAAGCTTCTTTTACCCCTGAAAATATCTATTTTCAAGAAGAGCGAGTCAAACAAGTTTTTGGAATAAAATTCAGTCTAGATAATCCCCAGGGGTTTGCAAAACCTGGAATGCCAGCTGATGCAGAAATTAAGCTAGAGGAAGAGTTTTGATGAGTCGTCAAATTTTACAATCACATTTTGATAACTCTTTTCAAGCTGATCTTAATTCATCTTCAGCCTTGGATGTTATTGAAGTTAAAGACCTCTATAAACATTATGATGAATTAGTCGCTATTAAAGGGATTAATTTTTCTGTGCGAAAAGGTGAAATTTTTGGGTTAATTGGACCTGATGGTGCAGGAAAAACGAGTACCTTCCATATTTTAGGTGGTATAATGGAAGCTTCAGCTGGAAAAGTAACGGTCTTGGGAAAACCACCTCGCCAAGTTCGCCTATCCATTGGCTATTTAACTCAGAAATTTTCTTTATATTCAGACTTGACGATTGAAGAGAACCTACGTTACAGTGCCGGAGTATGCCAAGTTTCTTCTCATGTTTATACTCAATTACGGAATAAATATTTACAATTAGTTAATTTACAGGAATTTAGTGACCGTTTGGCTGGACAACTTTCAGGGGGAATGAAACAGAAATTGGCTCTATGTTGTGCGTTAATTTCTCAACCAGAAATTCTTTTATTAGATGAACCAACAACAGGCGTTGATCCCGTTTCTCGTCGTGAGTTTTGGGATATTTTAGTAGGAATTGCTCATGCAGGAATAACAATTGTTGTTGCGACCCCCTATCTTGATGAGGCTGAACGTTGTCATCGAATTGCTTTCATCCATAAAGGAAAAATTGAGCAAATAGGTATTCTTTCAGAACTGCGAGATAGTTTAGCTTTAAAACGGTTAGAAGTACGAACTCCAGAATTAGAATCTGTTGAAAAAATACTCATCGCACACTGCCATAAAAAATTCTTGGTGGATGTACAAACATTTGGAGATCACCTAGATGTATTGGTTAAAAATTCCCATCATGGAAAAACTGAAATTGAAAATCTTTGTGAATTAAATAAAGTTAAATTAAACTCTATTCAAGTGGTCGAGCCGACTTTAGAAAATGTTTTTATTACTCGGTTACAACAATTAGAAAATCCCCCTCCTTTTAAACCATTCCCCCATGATCAGGTTAATCACTTTCGAGAAAATTCAGATTTGGCTATTGAAGTAAATTCTTTAGGAAAAGTATTTGGTAATTTTAAAGCTGTTAAAGAGATTAATTTAGAAGTTCGCTATGGGGAAATTTATGGATTATTAGGAGCTAATGGAGCAGGTAAAACAACTACTATTAAAATGTTATGTGGTTTAATTGAACCAACTACAGGTCAATTATCTCTGGCTGGGACTCAAGTTAATTCCCGTAGTAGTCAACTGCGACAAAAAATTGGCTATATGAGCCAAAAGTTTACTCTCTATGATGATTTAACAATTTTAGAAAATTTAGAGTTTTATTGTGGAGTTTACGGTGTTTCTCGTCGATCGCGCCGTCGTAAAATAGAATGGGTTTTAGAAACTTGTGGTTTACAAGGGAAAGAAAAGATGTTAACCAGTAATTTACCAGGTGGTTGGAAACAGCGAGTAGCTTTTGGAGCTTCTGTAATGCATGAACCAAGCATCCTTTTTTTAGATGAACCTACTTCTGGTGTTGATCCTTTAGCTCGTCGTCAATTTTGGAAACTAATTAATCAATTCGCCCGTTCTGGTACATCAATCTTAGTAACGACTCACTATCTAGAGGAAGCGGAACAATGTAATCGAATTGGATTTATGGTAGGAGGAGAAATTGTTGCTCAAGGTTCTCCTAGTGAACTGAAAGCGACTCAACCTGGAGAATTAATTGAGTTATCAACTAATAATATTCAACAGACTTATGATTTACTGAAAAAGGAGCTAGAGCCTTGGCGAGTTTCTTTTTTTGGAGATCGTCTTCATGTTATTTTAATTAATTCTGACTTGGAAATCTCTCAGATTGAAACTATTCTAAAAGTGGCTAATATTCAGGTATTTTTGATACGTCCTATTCCCTTTTCTTTAGAAGATGTTTTTATTAATATTGTTGAACTTCATTCAAAACGTGACTAAAGTACCTCAAAAATTTCAAGAAAATTAGAGTTAATTCGACGAAGCAGACTCTCGATTAAAAATATGAAAAAAATTTTTGTTCAATGCCTTAAAGAATTATCCCAATTTAAGCGAGATCGTCTGACTTTAGCACTTGCATTTGTGTTACCTTTCATGACTCTCTTGATTTTTGGTTTTGCCATTCGCTTAGAATCTAAAAATATTCCGATATATATTCAAGATTTTTCGTTAACTCCCTTAAGTCGTGCTTATATTGAACGTCTCCTCGCAACTAATCAGTTTAGGCGAATAGACGATAAATTTTTATCTAAGTATTCAGGGCAACAACCTGATATTTTAATTGCTCAAGGCCTTGCTAAAGTAGCTGTTATTATTCCTCCCGATTTTAGCAAAAAAATTAAATCCAATTCTCCTAGTTTTGTTCAAATTTTAGTCGATGGAAGTGATGTTAATAATGCCCGTCTAATCAAAAATAGCATACAGGCTACTACTTTCTTTTTTCTAGAATATGAAAGATTACAAACCAGCAACAATAATTTAACAGCACATCTTCGGATTTGGTCTAATCCTGGTCGTCAAGAACATCTTTATATTATACCTGGATTATATGGATTAATTTTATGGACTTATCCCTCGCTATTAGCAGCTATTGCCATGATCCGGGAAAAAACTGAAGGAACAATCGTTCAAGTTTATTCTTCCGCTATAACAGCCACAGAATTTATCTTAGGCAAAAGTTTTGCTTATCTTTTGATCGGTATTTTAGAAGCAGTTTTCATGATGGTTTCTGGCCTATTAATTTGGAAACTAAAATTAGTGATTGAGCCTACAACTTTATTATTGGGAACTATCATTTTTTTATTTAATTCTACTTTATATGGAATTTTTATTGGAATTCGTGCGCCCAATCAAACTGCGGCCATTGAAGCAGTTGCTATGACTGGTTTTTTAACAGCTTTACTTCTTTCAGGTTTTATTTATCCTATTAACAATATTCCTTTTCCTCTCTCTCTAATTTCTTATCTTATTCCCACTAGATATTATATTGAAATAAGTCGGGATGCCTATGTTAGAGGAATTGGATGGAGTGGAGTTTGGCTTTCTTTACTTATTTTGACGCTTTGGGGAATAATTGTTTTTTATCTAACTTATCAATTAATCAAAAAAATGCAATTTAAGAATTAAGAAATGTAATTATAGCGTTTCCTGTTCGCAAGAGGTATATTATCAGGGTGAGAGCATCTCAAAAGCTATTGACAATTGGCCAATTTTGTGATCCGCTTGCTGTGTGGGCATTTCAGGTGATACCAGTCAATCAGAATAGTTACGAAATCTTAACATTTGGTCGATTCTTGCTTAACAATTGAGATGGCAAATTCTCCTCAAATATTCCTGAATCGCCCTCTGGGTAAGCAACTCACACAAAGTTCATTTTGTCAAGGATTGTTAAGATGCGCTTGCCCTGGGTATATTATCGATGTTGAAAAGCTTAATCAGCAAAGGTTTAAGTGTGCCATACAGGTGTGAGAACCGCTATATTTGAGTAAGCCAGACAGGAGCTAGAAAAAGATATTTATCAGAAAAGTCATGATCAAGCTAGAGGTTTAAAAACTGATCAGGTTCCGATTATTTTTATTAATAAATAGACCTCTTGCAAAAGTCTTTCGTGATATAATAAAAGGCTATTTATTTTTGCCAATACTCTCACGAGACAGCGATCGCCACAATGAGATAGTGTTGCCAGCATAACAAAAGAGTTTTTTTGTGATACTGTTTAAAATCTGTCCTTAATAGATAAAAAACAGAATAAGAGTATGAAATTTGCCGAAACGAATAGGTTATGTCGAAAGAAATTTAAGCGTTTAACGGGAATGAGTCGCCGAACTTTTTATCTGATTGTTAACATCATTAAAGAATACGAAAAAAAGAAGAATAAGCCAGGTCGTCCTTGTAGATTAATCCCAGAAGATCAGGTTTTAATAGCTATTCAATACTGGCGGGAATATCGGACTTATTTTCACATTGGGTGCGAGTGGGGAGTCTCAGAGTCGATGGTTTGTCGAACTGTGCATAAAGTCGAAAACTTATTGATAAAATCGGGAAAATTATCCCTACCTGGACAAAAAGAATTAAGAAAATTATCCGACCCAGACACCGTGCTATACTTTGCACGGTTATAACTTGCATTTTTTACTCAAAGACAATAATATAGTTCAAGAGTCATAATTAGAAGCAAAGCACTCATTAAAAACATGATTAACCTAGAATTCACGGAA
>NZ_SFBO01000183.1:0-4739 GCF_007095705.1 Microcystis sp. Msp_OC_L_20101000_S702 | reverse complement strand
TCCATTAAGAAATGTTACAAATTACATGGGTACATCAAGAAAAGTTAAGGGGCGTATCCATTGATGGATAAGGGTTTTCGGCTATTATAGTATATATGTATGGGGGAAGTTCAGCAATAAAAACACGGCTAAGGTCGAAGCTGCTCCTACCGCAAGTTTTGCATGTCGAGAACCTAAACCTTTTGCTTTTGAATCCTTACCATGTCCTGTACCGTAACTATTTCTTAATTCAGCGATACCGTTCGTAATTGTAGCTAAGTTACTTAAAATTTGCTTTATGCTATCTGCGGCTTTAGCTTCGTTTGGAATATCATCTGGAGTCAGCTTGAGTTCTTTAACTGTTTGCTTAACTAGCTTTGGCAACTCTAGAGTACTACTTAGTGATTGACCTCTTTCACGCAAAATAGTTTTACAGATAGTTTCAATTAACTCCTTGGCTGTACCTATAGCTAAACTTGGATCATTATCAACAGCACTCTTCATACGGTGGATTTGATCTGAAACATATTTTGTGTCTGTACCATTAAACTTTTGTTTCAAATCTTCAATATTTGATTCAACGGAAAGTTGAATTCTTCTTGCTGTATATACAGCACGTCCAGACAATTGTGTCTTGGGTACAATCTCGTAACCTGCATCGTGCAGCAATTGATTGAATGTTTGTTCTAAACGCTTTATCTCTTCTGTATCACTTCGGACGACAGGATGAAGTGTTTCGCATAGAAAGCGTAAAAACATCTCGTCATCACATTTCAATAAATTGAATCTTGGATCATTGAAAACCCAATTGCTCATCCAATCATCATTGTTGACACGATGCTGCCAGATATCTTCTTCAGCATTCGTAAATCTATGATCAGTAGAAGGCAGCGTTTCAAGGTTGAATAGGCGACCTAAAAACTCTGTATCTTCTAGACGACCTGCCCAATGAGCCTTTTCAAGAGTAAATAAATCAATAATATCTCGACGAGTAGCCTTTGTAATTTGCATAAGTAAGTTTATTTAAGTAGTTAGGTGTTAAAAACTGTCAGATGCCCCCCTTATTAAGCTATCCTTTAGTCACATCTTTCTTAACATTTCAAACCTTTGTCGCACATGGCTTTCAAGACTCGGTTAACAATCTGTAATATTTCTTGTTGACACCCTTACTGACAAAGAAAAAACTGAAATCAAGTCAGGATAAGGGTTGGAGTGCTTAGTGAAAAAATTGTTAAGAAAAATCCCTATAAGGGATGGGGGGATCGAACCCAAAATCTATCTTCAATTTAATTATAACCAGCTACTTAACTATAGAAGTAGCGGCATAACTACACATTATACGAAAACTTTCTGCACAACACTGTCCAGAGCAAAGATATGGGTCAACTTTCTGTATATCACCCGTCCTCGTACAACATATATACTAATTTGTCAATAGGTAGTAATATTTAATCTGCTTATACTTCGAGTTTTGGTCTGAAAATGGGCGCTCAATAGTCAAGCGATCGAGGGATGGGGATGACCACGACCCTAGGGGATTATGCAACGGTGAACAACTTATCGGCAGGTTTCCAGGGGGACAAAACCATAATCCGGGAGATTCTGGGCATCTCCGCAAGTCAGCTAAGAGCCATTGACCCCAGAAAAAATCTTCAGAGCTACAACCACTATAACTAATAGCCGCTCCCCAATAACTGATCACTGAAAGAGGGCTAAACTAAAAAGCCGTGCTAAAATCAGCATATCTAGGGTCGCTTGTGTAGGTGATGGATAGGCTATGTTTGAAAGATTTACGGAAAAAGCCATTAAAGTAATCATGCTCGCCCAAGAAGAAGCCCGCCGCCTTGGCCATAACTTCGTGGGAACAGAGCAGATTTTACTAGGACTAATTGGAGAGGGAACGGGAGTTGCCGCCAAAGTCCTCAAGTCCATGGGTGTCAATCTCAAAGATGCGCGCGTGGAGGTGGAGAAAATCATCGGTCGCGGTTCCGGATTCGTAGCCGTGGAAATTCCCTTCACCCCCAGAGCCAAAAGAGTTTTAGAACTCTCCCTCGAAGAAGCCCGTCAACTGGGCCATAACTATATTGGCACAGAACATCTCCTTTTAGGACTAATTCGCGAAGGGGAAGGTGTGGCCGCTAGGGTTCTGGAAAATCTCGGGGTGGATCTCTCGAAAGTTCGCACCCAGGTGATCAGAATGTTAGGGGAAACCGCCGAAGTGGCCGCCGGTTCATCTTCCCAAGGTCGCACTAAAACCCCCACTCTTGACGAATTCGGTTCCAATCTCACCCAAATGGCCAGCGAGGGTAAACTCGATCCCGTGGTCGGCCGGCAAAAGGAAATCGAGCGCGTCATCCAAATTCTCGGTCGTCGTACCAAAAATAACCCAGTCCTAATCGGGGAACCGGGGGTAGGTAAAACAGCGATCGCAGAAGGATTGGCCCAACGCATTGCTAACAAGGATATTCCCGACATTCTCGAAGAAAAACGGGTTGTCACCCTCGATATCGGCTTGTTAGTGGCGGGAACCAAGTATCGCGGCGAATTTGAGGAACGCCTCAAAAAAATCATGGACGAAATTCGCCAAGCGGGTAACGTCGTCCTTGTTATCGATGAAGTTCATACTCTCATAGGTGCCGGGGCAGCCGAAGGGGCGATCGATGCGGCCAATATTCTCAAACCAGCTTTGGCCCGGGGAGAACTGCAATGTATCGGGGCGACGACCTTGGATGAGTACCGCAAACATATCGAACGGGATGCGGCTCTAGAAAGACGTTTTCAACCGGTTATGGTCGGTGAACCCTCCGTAGAAGAAACGATCGAAATTCTCTACGGTCTCCGGGAACGCTACGAACAGCACCATAAACTAAAAATCTTAGACGAAGCGCTAGAAGCGGCGGCGAAATTGTCCGATCGCTACATTAGCGATCGCTTCTTACCGGACAAGGCGATCGATTTAATCGATGAGGCTGGTTCGAGAGTGCGCTTGATTAATTCCCAATTGCCCCCAGCAGCCAAGGAATTAGATAAAGAACTGCGGCAAATTCTCAAACAAAAAGATGACGCGGTGCGCGGTCAAGACTTCGAGAAAGCTGGGGAATTGCGCGATCGGGAAATGGAAATCAAAACCCAGATCCGGAATCTCGCTTCCACCAAAAAAGGCGAAGATGGCAACGATGAACCCTTTGTCGATGCGGAGGAAATCGCTCACATCGTCGCTTCTTGGACTGGGGTTCCCGTCAATAAACTGACCGAAACCGAATCCGAGAAACTGCTGCACATGGAAGATACCCTACATCAGCGTCTCATCGGTCAAGAGGACGCAGTTAAAGCGGTGTCCCGCGCCATTCGTCGCGCTCGCGTCGGTCTGAAAAATCCCAACCGTCCCATTGCTTCCTTTATCTTCTCCGGTCCAACGGGGGTAGGTAAAACCGAGTTAACTAAAGCTCTGGCCGCTTATTTCTTTGGTTCGGAAGATGCGATGATCCGTCTCGATATGTCGGAATACATGGAACGGCACACGGTTTCTAAGTTAATCGGTTCACCTCCGGGTTATGTTGGTTACAACGAAGGGGGACAATTAACGGAAGCGGTGCGTCGTCGTCCTTATACGGTGGTGCTATTCGACGAAATCGAAAAAGCTCACCCCGATGTCTTCAATATGCTTCTGCAAATCCTTGAAGATGGACGTTTGACCGATGCCAAAGGTCGCACGGTGGACTTTAAAAATACCCTGTTGATCATGACCTCGAACATCGGTTCTAAAGTCATCGAGAAGGGTGGCGGTGGTTTAGGTTTCGAGTTTGCCGATAATCAGGCCGAGGCCCAGTATAATCGCATTCGATCGCTGGTTAATGAGGAATTAAAACAATATTTCCGTCCGGAATTCCTCAACCGTCTCGATGAGATTATTGTCTTCCGTCAACTGAATAAGGAAGAGGTCAAGGAAATCGCCGAAATCCTGCTCAAGGATGTGTTTAAACGTCTGACAGAACAAAATATTACTTTGTCTGTCACCGATAAGTTTAAAGAACGCTTGATCGAGGAGGGTTATAATCCGGCCTACGGCGCTCGTCCCTTACGTCGTGCGATTATGCGTCTATTGGAAGATGTTCTGGCTGAGGAAATTCTCTCCGGACGGGTTTCTGGTGGGGATACGGCTATGGTCGATATCGATGAGGAAGGTAAGGTGAAAGTAATTTCCGGTGAAAGACGCGAGTTAATCGCTCCCGTGATCGAGTAAATTCTTACTGGAATTAGTTAAATAAAAGGTGGGCTTTTTGCTCACCTTTTCTCGTAAAGATAGGGGAAAAAAGTGCGATGAAAGTTTGGGTTGTGGGTTGTGTTTTCTTATTTTTGTTGGTGGAATTTTATCAGTGGGCCAAGGGGTTTATTTTGCCTTTACCTATCTATGTTTTTGCCGGAGCTTTATTATCGATCACTTCTAATTATTCTCAAGATATGAGCAATTTATTTGCTAGAAATGAACAGGTTTATAAAACTGCTAGTTTAACTGATATTCCTGACATTTTGACGGCAGAAACCGCAATTACCAGCCTAGAAGCGGCAGCATTAGAGGATAGTAAAAAGCGGGATCGCTGAATCAAGACATGAATACTAAATTGTTCCTCCTATCTACAAGTTATACCTGAACTTCCCCCATACATATATACTATAATAGCCGAAAACCCTTATCCATCAATGGATACGCCCCTTAACTTTTCTTGATGTACCCATGTAATTTGTAACATTTCTTAATG
>NZ_SFBO01000182.1:0-13176 GCF_007095705.1 Microcystis sp. Msp_OC_L_20101000_S702 | reverse complement strand
CACCCCCCTTATCAAGGGGGGCAGGGGGGATCGGCACCCCCCTTATCAAGGGGGGCAGGGGGGATCGGCACCCCCCTTATCAAGGGGGGCAGGGGGGATCGGCACCCCCCTTATCAAGGGGGGCAGGGGGGATCGAACCCAAAATCTATCTTCAATAGAGTTCTAATATAATTAGAAGAGGTTGATCAAAGGGGGTTTATGGACGATAAAACCACAAAGCCGGAAGAATCCGAATCTGAAGAGAAAAAAGAATCAGATTTTGACCAGGAAAAGGAACAGGCTCAAGTTTGGACGGGAAAAATCACTGCTTTTGTTGCCCATCAACTCCGAACCTCCGCTCCTTCCCTTCCAATTATCGGGGGTAGCATTACAGGTATCTTAACTTGGCTTAGTCAACATGACACGGTTAAGGCGATTATTGTCGGGGGAGTCACCTTTATCGTCACGGGCTTTTTTACCTACGGATCAGCCTGGAGTAAAGCGTTTTTAGAAGTGGCAAGAACCAAAGGTAAAAATCATGGTAAAGGTTCAGCTTTAAGCTTTTTTGTTTGGCTAGACAAAGGACTGGAAAAAATACGTTGGCAATTAGCTAATCCTGACGGGAAATATTTAATTAAATTACGGGATTCAGATTGTCGTTATGATGATATTGAAGGGATTGAAGATACAATCTTTGGTTTTTCTACTCCGGAACTGGAAGAAATTTTTATTAATTTGGATCTGACTCAATTGGAACTGCGCTCAGAAGAAGAGTCTAAAGGTACGGGGGATGATATTTGGGATTTATTGCGACGGGCTAAAAAGAGGACAAATTTACGGTTGTTAATTCTGGCTCCTGGTGGACGAGGAAAAACAACTTTATTGCGTCATTTAGCCTATAACTACGCTCTAAAACAACCGAAACAAAATGCACCTTTTTTAATTCCTGTCTTTTTACGTTTACGGAGATGGCAGGAAGTGATTACCACCACAGAAGGATTAGATTTACCGACTTTAATTGAGCGACATCTTAAACAAGATATTTCTCAAGAATTAGATTTACCTCAGAACTGGGCTAAAAGTCATTTAACCCGTCAGCGAATGTTAGTGATGTTTGATGGTTTTGATGAAGTTAAACCCGAATATGCCGAAAAAATCAGTCAATGGATTGGCAAACAGTGGCAAGATTTTCGCCAAAACTATTTTATTTTAACTTCTCGTCCGAAAGGCTATCAAGCGTTTAGCTCTGAGCATAAACCTCGGCAAAAGGTGTTTATTAATGAATTTACCGATAAAAATATTCGGGATTTTGTGTATAAATGGTATTTCTGGCAAGAGCAGGAAACCAGAGTTAGCAGAAGTTTAAAAGCTAAACAAGAAGCTGCCGATAATAAAGCAAAGGATTTAATTAATCAGTTATTTGCTCTCGATGATTCCGGGGAAAGTTCTACTCTATTAGCCTTGGCGAGAAATCCCTTAAATCTGAATATGATAGTACAGTTACATCGGGCAAACTTTGGCTCGGGACAAAAATTACCTCAGCAACGAGTGGATTTATTTCGCCGAATTTTTGATCTGCAATTGATCACTCGCCCTCAAGCTAGGGGCATTGATATGATTTTAGATAATAATGAGGAAAATCATCGTCAACTGGTATTGCAACAGTTAGCCCTGAAAATGGGAAATACAACCACGATTGAATATTCAGAATTACTGAGTTCTATACAAAATTTTATTCAGGAATTGGGTTATCCTGAAAGCACTTCGGCTAAGGATTTTGTAGAGCGGTTAATTCATGTGAGCGAGTTAATTTTGAAAAAGGATGAATACTATGAGTTTGCCCATAATCTTTTTCAGTCCTATTTAATTGCTTTGGAGATTAAACGGTTAAAGCAAGAAAATTTACTCAAGGAAAATTGGGAGCAAAATCTCTGGTACGAGGCTTGTATTATGTATGCCACTTTATTGATTAATCCGACTGATTTTATTGTGTATTTCTATAATAAAGAAGATAATCCTAAAGCTCAGGGATTAGCGGAGCGATGTTATCGAGAATTACCTGTTAAAAAACGTCGAGGTTTGGAATTTTTAGAACAAAAACGACAGACTTCTCTCTTTACCCAACTAGAAACCTATCTGAAAAATGGCCAATGGCGCGAAGCCGATGAAGAAACGGCGCGGTTAATGTTGTTAATTGCTAAGAGGGAAGATGAAGGCTGGCTAGATGAAGAAAGCATTAACAACTTTCCCTGTGAGGAATTACGCACCATTGACAAGCTCTGGGTAGATAATAGCGGCAGCAAATTTGGCTTTTCTGTGCAGAAAAAAGTCTGGCTGGATTGCGGTGGTGTCCTAGGGAAATACGATTATGAGGTGTATAAAAAATTCGCTGACGGGGTGGGTTGGCGCAGGAGCGGAGACTGGTTGAGCTATGATCAGCTAACTTTTTTATTAGAGGGTAGTAAGCACGCACACCTACCGTCACCTTGGTGGAGGGTCGTGGGGCGCACACCAGGGGGGGGGGTTGGTCGCCGCTTGTGGTGGAGGGTATCTCTTTTCTCGCGCAGCGACTTGTAACCTGTAATATATCACAGACTTATACATCTTAAACCAGTAAAAAGCCCCCCTTATCAAGGGGGGTTGGGGGGATCAAATTCAACCAGTAAAAAGCCCCCCTTATCAAGGGGGGTTGGGGGGATCAAATTCAACCAGTAAAAAGCCCCCCTTATCAAGGGGGGTTGGGGGGATCAAATTCAACCAATAAAAAGCCCCCCTTATCAAGGGGGGTTGGGGGGATCAAACCTCAAAACTGCCCCCCAAAATTCCCCTGCTAACAGCAAAACTTATCAACAATAACACCTGATTTTTTAATAAAAAAACGCAATCGCTTTAAGTTTTATCCCCCCGCCTACGACTCCTTGATAAGGGATATTATAGCGGTTCTCACCTCTGGGTGGCACAGTTAAACCTTTGCTGATTAAGCTTTTCAACATTAATAATGTACCTCGTGCGAACAGAAAACGCTATATATGCTAAACTTATTAGTTGAAAAATAATCTTTCTTTTTTTAATAAATAAAACTGCAATCACGTTAAGTTTGATCCCCCCAACCCCCCTTGATAAGGGGGGCTAAGTACGGTAACATGACTAACCAGAAAGTAAGCTTATGGAATTAACCAATCATCATCATCTACCCTACAATCCCAAACTCGTAGAACGAGCCAAAGAACTCCGTAAAAATATGACCAAAGCTGAAAGAAAACTTTGGTATGAATACTTAAAAAATTTTCAATATAGAGTTCATCGTCAAAGACCGATTGATCAATTTATTGTTGACTTTTATTGCCCCGAATTAAAATTAGTGATTGAAATTGATGGTGATAGTCATAATAGGGAAGATGCTCAGAACTATGACTTAGAAAGAACCCAAATTTTATCAGGTTATGGATTAACAGTAATCCGCTTTACTAATCAAGAAGTTTTGAGTAATTTTGAGGGAGTTTGTGGAGTAATTGGAAGTTTGATCCCCCCAACCCCCCTTGATAAGGGGGGCTTTGATCCTTCTTGATAAGGGGCTTTGATCCCCCCAACCCCCCTTGATAAGGGGGGCTTTGATCCTTCTTGATAAGGGGCTTTGATCCTTCTTGATAAGGGGCTTTGATCCTTCTTGATCCTCTAAGGGGCTTTGATTCTCCCAACCCCCCTTGATAAGGGGGGCTTTGATCCTTCTTGATAAGGGGGGCTTTGATCCCCCCAACCCCCCTTGATAAGGGGGGCTTTGATCCTTCTTGATAAGGGGCTTTGATCCTTCTTGATAAGGGGCTTTGATCCCCCCAACCCCCCTTGATAAGAGGGGCTTTGATCCTTCTTGATCCTCTAAGGGGCTTTGATTCTCCCAACCCCGGCTGCCGCAAATACGGCGGCGAGGATGTCAGGTCTTACTCCACTCGATTAAAGCGTTAGTCAATCCTTCTAGGGTATATTCTCGCGCCTCGATATCAACACGACCAAATAACTCTTGACAGGTTTTTGAAGTTTGCGGACCGATAGAAGCCAGACAAACTTTTTCTAAGAGGGAATTAACCGATAATTCTGCCGTTTCTTGTTCCAATAACCGATAAAAATTCTGGACGGTTTTGGAACTGGCAAAGGTGACTATATCGACTTTCCCCTCTCGAAAGGCTTCCCAGATGCCACTATCCATGCGTGCCGGACATCCGGAATAATATGCGGCCACTTCCGTCACCTGACCAGCTTTGGCCGTTAATTCCTTAACTAATATCTCTCTCCCTCCCGTTTCCACGCGAGGAAAGAGGAATTTTTGCCCCTTAATCGGGTCGGGAAACTCGTTTACCAAAGCATCAGCGACAAAATCCCCCGGGATAAAATCCGCTTTTAATCCCCGTGAGTGCAAAACTTGGCTGGTTTTTTTGCCCACCACGGCGATTTTTACAGTCGCTAAAGCCCTAGCATCTTTTCCCCAAAATGTCAAGCGATCGAAGAAAAAATTAACAGCATTGGCAGAAGTTAAAATCAGCCAATCAAACTCTTTTAACTGAGCGATGGCATCGTCTAAACCTTGCCAACGGTCGGGGGGACGAATCTCTAAAGCGGGCATTTCCAGGACTTCTGCGCCTTGATTTTGCAAAATTTCGCTAAATTGACTCGTTTGCTCGGCGGCACGGGTAATAACAATAGTTTTACCGCCTAGGGGTGGGGGAGAGGACATAATCGCCAGATCCACAACTTGACCAATGACCATAATAGAGGGTGAGAGGGACACCCCGGCGGTTTGAGCGAGAATATTTTCTAAGGTGCCGCGCCAAATTTGTTGATCCTTGCGTCCCGCCTGACGGATAATAGCGATCGAGTCGTGAATATTCCGCCCATTTTGGCATAATTTCTCGATAATTTGCCCTAAAGACTGACCGGCCATCAATAGCACAAGTGTATCAATTTTAGCTAAAGCTGACCAATCGAGAGACTCGGGATCGTGAGCGCTCAAGACCGCAAAACAGCGACTAATATCCTTTTCCGTCAGGGGAATTCCAGCCAATAAAGGAGCGGCTAAAGCGGAGGAAATACCGGTTATCAGTTCAAAATCACAGCCTGCCTGCTTTAGGGCCAACATTTCAGGATATACTCGCCCAAAAACCCCCGGATCACCACTTTTAAGCCGAATAACTCGTTTTCCCTCTTGACAATAATTAACCAGTATCCGATTAATCTGATTCTGCTCGGCCCCGGGTTGTCCCCCCCGTTTGCCAACATCGACTAAAACACAGGTTTTCGGCACTAGGGAGAAGATTTGACTATCCACTAGGGCATCGTACAGCAAAACCTCGGCCGTGGCTAAAATTGCTCGCGCTTGCAGGGTGAGAAAACTACTCTGACCGATTCCCGCACCGAGAAGATAAACTTTACCCCGGGGATGGACGACTGCTGACATAATCGCAAATTTGAGTTTAATCTTTAATCTAGCACTTGGAGAAGATGCAAATTACTAACGCAACCAGGGCAGCAGTAAAGTGACGAAATAATATACTAGGGGAGCGGTGAAGACATAACTATCAGTGCGATCGAGTATACCACCGTGACCGGGGATTAACTGCCCGGAATCCTTGACCCCAGCATCGCGTTTCATCATCGATTCGGTCAAATCGCCCAATAAACTGACAATACCAATTAATAAGCCCAAAAATAAGCCCGTCAGCTGCCAATAGGGCCAATCTAAATACCAAGCACCCAAATCGGCCACCGCTATACTGCCTAAAATGCCAAAAAAGGAACCTTCCACGGTTTTTTTGGGACTAATCAGCGATAAACTGGTTTTCCCTAACCATTTTCCCATGATATAAGCTCCGATATCGGCGGCCCAAATACAACCGAAAGCTAGAAAAGTCACCGTCAAAGCGGCCGGGAATAATTTCGGTTCCATCCACGATTCCGGCCAATATCCCATCAGGGGTAAGTTACTGGCCATAGCCACGGGACCACTTTCGGGAGAAAAACCGACCCGTAAACGAATCCAATAACTGGGTAAGTAACCACCGTAAAACAGACCGAGAATTGAGGTGGAAATGTCGGCAATTGTCGCCATTTTTGGCTGAAAGAGCAGATAAAAACAAATTAACGCTCCGGCCAGGGGAAACATGGCATCGGTGAGGGGGGCTGCCATAGTTGCCGTCAGTAGTAATAATTGGGAAACTACGAGAGTGGTTTTAGCGGCCGGTTCAATGCCTTTAGCGCGAACTAAGCGAAAATACTCTAATTGTCCCAAAAAGACGATAACACCGATGCCGAGGGTGAAATACCAACCCCCAACGATAATAATTCCCAGTGCGAAGGCAATAGCAAAAATAGCGCTGACAATGCGTGGCCAAGGCATGGTTAATCCAGAGAAGTTAGGCGGCATTGTCATAATTATATAGATTAAGAAAACTTTATGGAAGGTTATCCCCAATTAAAGTTTATCGCCGCTCAGGATAAACATGGGATCAACGGCGGCAAAAACTTGGTGAATACCCCTAGTTTCTAGGCGATTTACTGCCGCTTGGACAATCTCGATATTACGCGCCTGTAAATTAGAAAAACCTTCGGAAAATTGATAGAGGGTTTCTAAATTATTGGCCGTAGCCACGATGCGGCCATTGGGTTTCAGGTATTGCCACACTTCTTGCAGGACCGATTTAATCGGTTTGCCGCCCTCGATACAGACGCGATCGGGTGCGAGGGATATATTGGGCAGACAATCGGGTGCGCTGCCTTCAAAAACGGTGACATTTTTTACCCCGAAGCGATCGCAATTACGGCGGATTAAACTGGCCACTTCTTCATCCCTTTCAATGGCAATAATCGGACTATTGGGGCATAATAAGCCAATTTCAACGGGAATAGTGCCGGTTCCTGCCCCTATATCCCAGAAAACCCCCCCATCACCTAACCGCAAAGCGGAAATCATCAATAATCTCACCTCGCGTTTACTCAGGGGAATCCCGGGTAAACGTTCAAACAGTTCATCGGGAATACCGGGGGTTTTATATAACCAAGTCATGGGGGATCAATTATTGAGAAGCTTCACTACCAAGCATTATTATATAAGTTTGTCAAATTTTCTTTATTAAGTAAACAGGGACTTTTATAGGCATAAAACCCTGATTATAGCTCTAACAAGCTATTGTCTGTCATTAAGCTAAGACGTATTTTAACCCCCGATCCTTAGATTAGGTCAATCTCTCCCAATCCCTTTACTGTTGCAACACTGCCACAGTGCCTCATCTCAACAAGCAATTTAAATACGCGGGCAGCTGATCTTAATGATGAGATAGGAAGTTTTTGTTTTGGCGGGTCAGTCCTCGGTCGTTAACACCAAATTAGGTTACACTTCATCTTTATGGGAAAGGCCGTCATGATCCTTTTTCTTAAGCATAGATTGTCCTAATCAATTTCTTTTGGTATTGTCTATCAAATGTTACTAAATACTCTGGCTATTCAACCTTCCTAGCATCTGTCAGCCAAAAACCATAGACTAACTCCTGTTTTATCAACGATAACTCTAAGTAGCTGGTTATAATTAAATTAAAAATGGATTTTAGGTTCGATCCCCCCCGCCCCCCTTGATAAGGGGGGTGCCGATAGGCGGGGGGATCTACCCTTGATAATGGGGGTGCCGATCCCCCCTTAATCCCCCCTTAATAAGGGTGGCATCTGAAAGTTTTTAATACCTATCTAGTTATCATGTCTAATATCTATCGTCTTGCCCAGGGCCATTTAAACCTATTGGAAACCTGTCCACCGAGATTTCAAAAAGTCTATCTAGAGCAACTTAACACACCGGCTGACCCTGGGCAATTGGAGAGGCAAGAATGGGGCAGTCAGTTTCACCTATTATTACAGCAGCGGGAATTAGGGCTACCGATCACGTCCTTATTACGCGAAAATGAACAGTTAGAACATTGTTTAACAGCCCTATTAAAGGCCGCCCCAGCAATTGCCCAAAATCCGGGAGAAGCTAATCGAGAAGCGGAACATTGTCGCAGTTTAACTGTGGGTAATTATTTATTAACGGTTATCTATGATTTAATTTTACTAGAGAGCGATCGAGCGGTAATTTTTGACTGGAAAACCTACTTAAAACCTATCGATGCCGACAAACTAGCCAAAAATTGGCAGACGAGACTTTATCTGTATGTGTTGGCAGAAACTTCTGCTTATCCTCCTGATAGTTTATCGATGACCTATTGGTTTGTGCAGTTACCCCGCAACCCCGAACAAATTACTTTTAACTATAACCAGAAACTACACCAACGGACAGGACGGGATTTACGCCGTTTATTGAAGGATCTCGATCGCTATCTATTAGCATACCAAAATGATTTAGTCGATTTTCCCCATCGTCCCGATTGTCAGCTTCATTGTCCCTATTATCTTACACAAGAGCGATCGGGCCAAATAGACTTACCCTCGATCGAGGATATCCCTGAAATCAATCCTTTTGTCTAATTATTGCCAATTTTGTTAGATCAGAATTATAAATTCTCAACTCTGAATTCTGAAGATTATTTTTATTTATTCTCCCTTCTCCCCCACTTCCCACTTCCCACTTCCCCACTTCCTAATTCATACTTTGTGCTTTTTGTCAAAAAAACTTTTTCTTTGTAATAAAACTACATAAAAAAAAGATCATCGTTGTGGGTGAAATTGACTAATTTACCCGTCTTAATTAGGATTACCTTGTAGGTGTGGCAAGGGTTTCAACCATTGCTGTCCAAAAAAGCACAGAACAGCCCACTATGAAATTCTATCAAATCGCTGTAACCATTGTAAAATCGTTGTTAAATAAAAATATTTCTCAATTAATTCTTAAGAATTTATAAATATTGCGGAATGTTAATTTAAATATTCTCAAGTTTTCGGAGTCAATAGATAATTTTTGCTTATCTTTGTCCAACATGGGGTTAGAAGTCAGGAGTCGGGAGTCAGAAGTCAGTATTCAGGAGACAGGAGATTATTTTTATGTATTCTTCCCACACCCCACACCCCGCCTCCCCACTTTCCCACTCTCGACAATTCCCCTTCTCTGCCGCGTTAACCATGGTCGATAATAATAAAAGACAGATTGATCGCTTGCGCTCATGACCGGCAACCACTACCAAACCTTAGAAATCAGCTATAAATCGACCCCTGACGAGATTAAACGGGCCTATCGGCGTTTAGCCAGACAATTCCATCCCGATAGTCAAAACGATAGTGCCAGTCACGATAAAATCGTCGCTATTAACGCCGCCTACGAGATCCTAAGCGATCCGAGACTAAGAAAGGACTACGATAACCAACTAATCGCCAATTCTCCCGAAAAACGCGCCCAACGCACCGCCACCGCCCAGGCAAATTACCATCGTTACAAAGAAGCAGTCCAGGAAGACGAAGCCCTGGTCAAACAGTGGTATAACCAGACCTATAGCCCGATTAATCGCCTGATCGGTCAAATTATCCGACCCCTAAAAGGTCAGATCAATCACCTATCCGCCGATCCCTTCGATGATCAGTTGATGGCTGTTTTTCAAGACTATCTAGAAACCTGTCGCCAAAATCTCGATCGAGCCAAAACCCTCTTTTCCCAACGGCCCAACCCTGCCAAAATGGCCAAAGTGGCCGCTTCTCTTTACTACTGTCTCAATCATCTCACTGACGGACTAGAAGAATTAGAAACCTTTACCCTTAACTACGACGATCGCTCTCTCCACACCGGTCAAGAAATGTTTCGTATGGCCCAGCGTTTACAGGTAGAAGCTAAACAGATAGCCAGTCAGTGCCAAAATTAAATCTCTAGCCATGGACAAAAAAAAAGACGAAAATAGATCAGGACCAGATTTACCCAATCCCTAGCTTAACCCCGATGAGAGACAAACAATCAGAAATTACCAATATATCCACCCCTAGAGATTCTGATCTTTATTCCTTGCCTCCAGCCGTCCAACGGGCTGCTAATATCCTTTTACGTCAGGGAAGAATCGGTTTTTGGACGCAGATTGTCCTAGGCGTAATTTCAGGGGTTTTATTGCTCATTGCTACCGCTAGTTTATTAGGGACGAGACAACGCACTTCCGGTATTGAAATCGGTGTTTTATGTGCCATTGGTGGGGCTTGTTTCTTGGTAGTTGCCATTTTCTTTTCCTCTCGTTACATGAAAATTGCCCGTCAAATGTTGGGGGGTGATCAAGATAGTCGCCCGAAAAAATCCGATACTATTCAATTAATCCGTCAGGGTTTAATCGCTAATATTATCGGGATGTTTTTAACAATTTTGGGAGCGCAAGCCTTGGCGGGAATCGTCTTAATTAAATCCCTCAATGTTCCTCAAGGCACTTTTAATGTTGCCTCTAACCCCAGTCAATTTGTTAATTCTGTTGACCTGTTAATTGTGCAGGCTAATACTAATACAATTCTCGCGCACTTTACTGGTATTGTTACCTCTTTGTGGCTTCTTAATCGTATTACTTCTAAATAAATATGACCATGCAACGCACCCGTTTAAGTACGCTGGCTAATGTCACCAGCAGTCGATTTAATAGCTTTTTTGGTAATCCTTGGCGGCGGATTTCCCTCCAGATAATTTGTGTTTTATTTGGAGTTTTTTCTGGGCAAGCAATTGTCACTACTGCTGGCCAAACTGCTCAATGGGATGTCACCGCTGCCGGTTTATTACTGCTGTTTACGGAGGCGACTAGCCGGATTGTTTATCGAAAAAGTTCCCAGGCTAAACCAGCACCGATTCTGCGAGAATCTTTCAATTTACTAAAAATTGGTATCACCTATAGTTTATTTCTAGAAGCCTTTAAAATTGGCTCTTAAATCCCCAATTGAAAAATAAAACGCACGACTCCTTAAGAGTTGACAGAGAAAGGCTCATCAGGTTTTGTCGGATTAATACAACAACAACTAACATAGAACCAAGAAACTTACTCTACCAACTTGGTCAAGAGGGAAATTTATTGACTATAAACTACAGAATAAAGGCGGTAACTGCGCCTAGGGAGTCGAGGTAGTTCACTATGTTTCAAAATAGCTCCAGTGAAGTTAGTATTCTCCCCATGGACGAACATAATCAAAAATTAGTTAATTATGTTCATCCTGCCGATTGGCTCAATCCCCAACCCCAAGATTGTTATGATTTAGTCGTCATCGGTGCGGGTACTGCCGGTTTAGTTGTAGCGGCGGGGGCGGCGGGTTTAGATATAGGTTTAAAAGTGGCTTTAGTGGAAAAACACTTAATGGGGGGAGATTGCCTCAATTTCGGTTGTATTCCTTCTAAATGTCTGATTCGTTCCTCTAGAATTATCGGGGAAATTGAGAAAGCCAAAAAATTAGGAATTGATATTGGAGATACTAGAGTAGATTTTGCCAGAGTAATGACCAGAATGCGGCAAATTCGCGCCGATATTAGTCATCATGATTCGGTGCAACGTTTCCAAAAACTAGGTATCGATGTCTTCTTGGGTAGCGCTCGTTTTTTAGGACAAAATGCCGTGGCAGTGGCGGGAAAAACTCTCGCTTATAAAAAAGCCGTTATTGCCACTGGTGCTGGGGCCTTTCATCCCGATATCCCCGGACTAAAAGAAGCGGGATTTTATACCAATGAAACAATTTTTTCCCTCACAGAATTACCTCTCCGATTAGCTGTTATCGGTGGCGGGCCGATTGGTTGTGAATTAGCCCAAGCTTTTCAACGGTTAGACGCACAGGTGATTTTATTTCATAATCATTCCCATCTTTTGAATAAAGAAGACCCAGAAGCAGCCGAAATTATTGAGAATACTTTCCTGCGGGAAGGAATGCAATTAATTCTCTCTTGCCAAATTGAACGGGTGACAAAAAATGAGCAGGGTAAAACCATTGAATATACTAGCAACGGTCAAGGAGCAACTATCACCGTTGATGAGATTTTAGTCGCTGCTGGCCGGGTGCCTAATGTGTCAGGATTAAATTTAGAAGCGGTGGCCGTGGAATACGATACTCGTCGGGGAGTCAAAGTTAATGATTATCTGCAAACTACTAACCCGAAAATTTATGCTGCTGGAGATATCTGTATGGATTGGAAATTTACCCATGCTGCCGATGCAGCCGCCCGTATTGTGATTAAAAATACTCTCTTTTCTCCCTTCGGTTTCGGACGCGATAAGCTCAGTAATTTAGTTATGCCTTGGGTCACTTATACCGACCCAGAAATTGCTCGTGTGGGTATGGATGAAACCCAAGCACAGACCCGGGGATTGGTCACTAATACTATTAAAATTCCTTTGAGTATAGTCGATCGAGCTATCGCTGATGGCGAAACAGCAGGTTTTTTAAAAATTATTCACAAACAAGGTTCCGACCAAATTTTAGGAGCCACTATCGTCGCCACCCACGCCGGTGAGATGATTTCTGAAATTACCACCGCTATGGTTGCTAAAATCGGATTGAGTAAACTCTCTACTGTTATTCATCCCTATCCCACCCAAGCGGAAGCGATTAAAAAGGCCGCCGATGCCTATCGTCGAACTCTCTTGACTCCTAATAGTCAAAAACTCTTGGAATTGTTGAGTAAATTATCCCGTTAAAATCAATGATTGCCACCGGAGAACTGCGGCAGAACTTTGAACAATTCTGGCGGGAAGCAGCCGCACAGTTGGGAAACGCCCAATCCCTCACCGAACGGAGGCCGGGGAAATGGCAGGAGTACCAGTTGGAGAAATACCAACCCCTGACGCAGCTCTGCCCTTTTTAGAATACAAGTAAACGGTGAAAACCTTCTTGCTCAAAATGGCGATCGGTGGTTAATGCTTCATTAATATTGAACTGACGCATCAATAAAAAGCTAACTGCATCACATAAGGAATAAGTCTTATCTTGCCGTGCCATCAATAGTTTGACCGCAGCACGATGTAAAGGCTCATCTATCCAAACTGTCTCGATATCTGGATTTTCTAGCAAATCGGTGATAAATTCTAGGGTAGCTAAACGCGGGTAACGCCGAACTTGAGCTAGAGCAACTAACTCTGCTAAAACGTAACTGTGGGTGATGCTTTTACCTGCACTATCTAGGGTTTGCTGAAAAAGTCATTGAAAAGTACAGGTCTCTTAATCAATGATTTCACTTAGCTACAAGCATAAGCTTTAGTTGTTGATTAATTTTTAAGTCATAACTTATCCTAA
>NZ_SFBO01000181.1:0-7134 GCF_007095705.1 Microcystis sp. Msp_OC_L_20101000_S702 | reverse complement strand
AGCGTTAGATTTATTGGGAGTTTCCCTGATTTGTACCCAGTAACGGGGCGGCGGAAATTCTCTTAATCCCTTCTACAGCACAGGTTATGGCCTTTTGTCAACGGGGAAGTCCAGGTATTTAATTTCTCGACAAATACGGGATCAGTTATCTTTGCTTCTGTCAAACTGTTACCATTCGCTGTTGTAATTGTGCCACGCCACTCAAAATTTCCTTTTGAATTTTCTTTTTGATATACTCTAAAACTCTGCACTTGAATCAACTGGAGAGTATAACGTTGATTGAAATTAAGGTTTTTCAAATAAGAAGGATTAACATATTTAATTGAATTGTGCAGTATTTTTGTTGGGGTTCTACAATACTTTCCCAAATCATTGATATTGAATCTACCTACACATTTCCATTCACCGGGTAAAACGGAAAAATTTTCCGATTCAAACCCAAAATCATTGCCAGTATCAGCAAGGGGAATTTCGAGAATATCTAAAACTTTTGGTTCTTTACCAGAAATTAGTCTAACTGATCGTGGAACCCTGCCATCTTCTGGATAAAGAGAATCACACACAGGACGAACCCAATTTCCTGAACTAATATCAATTCCAGCGATACAGCGTTCATTTAATTTCCATGAATTAGCAAGACAGACAATTTTTTTCAGAGATGACATATATTGACATTCCCCCATTTCTCCTTTAAATATTCGGCCACTAAACGACGGTGACAATTATGAGGTTTTGCCTCACTACAGAGTAAACAAGCGTTATTAATTACATCTGGAGAAACTTTTGTTTCAATCCTGCGGCTACTAATAAGTTGTCTAAAT
Organism: Microcystis sp. Msp_OC_L_20101000_S702; assembly: GCF_007095705.1. Lineage (NCBI taxonomy): Bacteria > Bacillati > Cyanobacteriota > Cyanophyceae > Chroococcales > Microcystaceae > Microcystis > Microcystis sp. Msp_OC_L_20101000_S702. The sequence continues at coordinate 6,313 of NZ_SFBO01000181.1, read as the reverse complement.
TTTTGTTCGTATATTGTCCAATCAACTTTTTTCTTTTTATATTCATCAAGAATATCTTGAGTTGGAGCTAAGTCTAAAACATGAACATATTCAATTCCACCGATGACTTTTAAAAAATATTCTAGGTCAGCTTTTTTACTAAATCCTGCTAATTGGGAAACATTATTTAAACGAGTATCTATAACTCTCTTAACGCCAGCTTTTTGTAAGTCATCAAAGAACTTCTGTGCAGTCTTTTGAGTAAAGCCGATTGTAAAGAGATTGATTGTCCTGTTCATCATAATTACCACTTGTTTCTATATAAGCAATTGCATCACCCTGAAGCTTATAAGCTTTCTCCAAACATTCTGCTTTTGTGAGAATATTGCTATTTGGCTCGACAAATAAAGAAAGCTGAATTTCTTTTTGACTACTTGCTGAAAAATCTGTCAAACTATGTTTAAACAGCATTCTTTCTTCTAGATGGTCATGAGATTCCAAGTCACCATTTTTGAGAATATGATAAATATCTAAATCGCAATGACGTAGATGTTGACAAACCAGAATCGCTCTATGACATTCAATCGGGTCTTTCTCCGCACACATAAGGGCAATTCGATGTTTTTTCACTCCCTGTAAAATTCGTTCAATTCCATGATTAAAAGCAGATGTTTTAGCAATTTTTTCGTATAAAGCCTTACCATTGACATAACATTCTTCGCTGCTCGGTCTGGCTCCTAATTCCTTGCCCAAAAACACATAGTAAATGCCTTCACTTTTTAAAGCATTTGACAATATTGACTGATTAAAATGCTTGAGAAATCGGCTATAAGGATGAGAACGAACATCAGCAAGGGCAGTTATATTATGCTTCTTAAGTAGAAGCATAAATGAGGCAATTTCGTGATTAGAGTGACCGATGGTGAATAACTGCATCAATATTATTATTCCTTCGATGAAAGCCTACAATAATCATTGTAGATCAACCATTGCCTAGACAGGGGAACAGACCATCGGGCTAGAAGTGACTCTATAGGCAGAATATCCCAACTTTTAACCCTGATTATCGGTCAGGGGTCGATGTTTCTCAATCAAATTGATCGCCTGGGTGACACTTTCGGGGAAAATTACCACTAAACCACCCTCAGAAACCGTGCTTAAAGCCTTCTCTAAAGCCTCCGTTTCATCGAGAATAACTTCCGGACGCAAACTGGCATTTTCTTCGCTAATTCCCCGGAGAATTAAATCGGCCACTTCCCCCCGGCGGCGACCGCGAGTATCGTTATCTTCCTTAACAATAATTCGATCGAACATAAGCGCCGATAATTTCCCTAATAAAATTAAATCATCATCCCGTCGATCGCCCGGTCCCCCAACCACGCCGACTTTTTCGCCGGACCAATTGCCGACAAAACCGCCGACGGCTTCGTATCCGGCGGGATTATGGGCATAATCGATTAAAGCGTGATGGTGTCCCAAGTCAAACAGGTTCATCCTACCGGGGGTCTGGGCCACGGAAGGTTTAAAAGTCCGCACCCCTTGGCGAATTAACTCGATATCGATACCATGCACAAAAGTGGCCAAACAGGCGGCCAAGGCGTTAGCAATCATAAAAGGAGCCATTCCCTGCATAGTCACGGGAATATTAACCGCTTCCTCGATTCTCAGCGTCCATTCTCCCTCTAGAATCGACAGATAGCCATTCTCATAGATGGCGGCCATGCCACCGCGACGGATATGGTCGTGAATAATCGGGTTATCGGGACTCATGGAAAAATAAGCGACTCTTCCCTTGACTTTTTCGGCCATACTAACGGTCAAGGGATCATCGGCATTTAAAACCGCGTAACCCTCGGCGCTAACCACCTCGGCCACAACGCTTTTTACCTTCGCCATTTGTTCGATGGTGTCGATATCACCGATACCCAAATGGTCGGCGGCCACATTTAACACCACCCCCACATCGCACTGATTAAAGGCTAAACCCGATCGCAGGATACCACCCCGGGCCGTTTCTAGCACGGCAATCTCGACTGTGGGATCCTTCAAAATCATACTGGCGCTGTAGGGACCGGTGTTATCGCCCTTTTCTACCAGATAATCATCGATATACACGCCGTCCGTCGTGGTAAATCCGACTACTTTCCCCGTTTGTCGGCAAATATGAGAAATTAAGCGGCTAGTGGTGGTTTTGCCGTTAGTTCCCGTAATGGCCAGAATTGGCACGCGACTGGGAGTCCCGGGGGGGAATAACATATCGATAACTGGGGCGGCGATATTGCGGGGTAAACCGCGACTGGGGGCGACGTGCATCCGAAAACCGGGGGCGGCGTTGACTTCTACGATTACCCCGTCCACTTCTTTCAGGGGTTTGCGGATATCCTCTGTCACCACATCGATCCCGGCAATGTCTAAACCGATTAATTTTGCCACTCTTTGGGCGATCCAGACGTTTTCGGGGTGAATTTCGTCGGTACGATCCACGGCGATGCCGCCGGTGCTTAAATTAGCCGTGGCCCGCAGATAGGCGATCTCTCCGTGGGCTAAAATGCTGGTTAATTCATAGCCCTGTTTCTCTAGCACATTAAGGGCGGTTTTGTCAATAGTTATTTTAGTTAAAACGTTGGCATGACCGTCACCCCGGTTGGGATCTTGATTAATAATTTCGATTAATTCTTCTACAGTTGAGCGCCCATCACCGACGACGTGAGCGGGAATCCGTTCGGCCACGGCGGCGACTTTACCATTTATGACTAAAATTCGGTGATCACTGCCTTTATAATACCTTTCTACGATCACGCTGCGGGTTTTCGAGGCGGCACTGGCTAGATCATAGGCTTCCTCTGCTTCCTGTTGAGTTTTAACATCGATGCTGATGCCCCGGCCGTGGTTGCCATCGAGGGGTTTAATCACGATGGGAAACCCTCCCACTTCCTCGATTGCCGCTGACAACTCATCCAAGTATTGAATCACCGTACCCCGGGGGACTGGAATCCCACCATCCTTGAGGATAGTTTTTGTGCCTTCCTTGTCACAGGCCAACTCAACGGCTAAAATCCCCGAAAAACTGCTTAAAGTGGCTTGAATGCGCTTTTGGTGAACGCCATAGCCCAATTGCACCATGGCACGAGCGCTCAGGAGTAACCAGGGAATATTTCTAGCTTGTGCTTCTTTGACGATGGTTTCTGTACTCGGACCGAGGGAGGCATTATTGCATAAATCGCGTAAATCGGCTAAATCTTGGGCTAATTCTTGCTTAGGATAGGTTCCCGTATCGACAATCGATTGACACAAACGCACGGCAGCTCGACCCGCATAACGTCCCGCTTGCTCGTCAACGTACTCAAATACCACGTTATAGACTCCGGGGGTGGAGGTGCTTCTAGTGCGACCAAACCCGACGGGAGTTCCTGCCAATTCCTGCAATTCTAGGGCGATATGTTCAATGATGTGGCCCATATAAGTGCCAGTGCGGACTCGTTCAAAGAAACCGCCGCGATAACCGGGGGAGCAGTAATGTTCGACTAAACTGGGGAGAACGTCGATTAATCCCTCGTAAAAGCCGGGGATTTCATTCGATGGCTTCTCTGCGAGATCTTCGAGATCCAGACGCATAACAATGAGCTTGTCGCGACGAATACTCCAGTAGTTGGGACCGCGCAGGGTTTGGGTTCTGAGAATTTTCATGATGCTGGTGTTCGCTGTTGAGAAGCACAAAGAAGCCGTTGTTTATTGTCTGGTTTTCTGAGAGCGGTAAACTGTTCATCGTGAACAGTTTTTCAGGAGTTTTTTTACCCCAATTTAGGGATCACTTGCTGTTTTTTGAGATGATAGCCATCACCGTAGGCCAGAATATGTACCCGCAGATTATGCAGACTCAGGGGTTCGTTAGCGGTGACGTGATGGTGGTTGGTGTGGGACATTTCCCTAGCATTAATTACCGTCACTGTACCGCAGCCGATTACTGTCATCGTGCCATCCCGTTCAAACATAGCGCAGGTATCCTCATCAATGCCAATTCCTAAACGTTCAGGATAACCGGAGATAGCGCTCATTAACCGAGCCATGCGGTTGCGATTGTGGAAGTGTTGATCGACAATGACTTCAGGAATGAGACCTAATCCCATGGCCATATCCACTAGGGCCCGATTGGGTGCTTCCCCACTGCTGCCCCCGGCAATCATGTGATGACCCATAACGGCGGCCCCGGCGCTAGTTCCGGCCAGGGTTAATTCTCCCTGTTGCACTCTTTGTCTGATTCTTTCCATCAGGGGAGTATCGGAGAGCAAACCGCATAAACGCAGCTGGTCGCCTCCGGTCATAAATACACCTGTACACTCTTCGATGTAGGCTTGAAATTGGGGGTCTTCTCCCTGTACGCGATCACGAATATCGATAACTTTGACGTATTTTGCCCCCATTTCCTCGAAAATCTTCTGATAGCGATCGCCGATTAGAACCGGTTCTCTGGAAGCGGAGGGAACAATAGCGATCACTGCTTCGCTACCCCCAGCGCGATTCCAAAAGGTATGCAGTATCTCTTTACCGTGGACTTTATCCTCGGCACCTCCAATGACTAAAATCGCCGTTTTGAGAGATACGGGGGTAGGATTTTGGTGGTGTTGGGTTTCTAGCTCGATGATCATGTCACTGAACGAATAGACATTTTTAGGGATGGAAGGTTTTTCGGGAAGATGGACAGGTATCTTGATCTTATTTTCCCTGAACGGTTGATGGAAAAAAATGCGGTTTAGGAATATTTTTCGGGACATCAAGCAATAGTAGAGGCGATTTTAGCAATTTTCTTCGATCCACTGGCAATGACGGACTGTTAGTTAACTTTTAGTCTAGGCTAGACTTCGATCACTCAAGCTAGAGCCAGAAAAACCCCTAGACAGTACAGGATAGTCTATCATGTTATTGAGATAGACTAGCGCCAAATTAGCAAGATTTTAACCGATCGAACCGTGACAAAATGATACATTAAACACTATCCCAGTCTAGGCCTTAATTTTCCCCGTGCAGTTTGACATTATTACTCTCTTTCCCGATTTTTTTACTTCACCGCTGCGGTCGGGGTTGTTGGCAAAAGCTCTCGAACGCGACATCGCTAGGGTAAATTTGGTCAATCTCCGGGATTTTGCCCACGATAAACACCGTCGCGTCGATGATGAACCCTACGGTGGTGGTGTGGGAATGTTATTAAAACCAGAGCCAATTTTTGAGGCGATCGAGTCTTTAGAAATTTTACCACCCCGGGAGATCGTGCTGATGACTCCCCAGGGGGAACCTCTCAATCAAGCTTTACTGAAAACTTGGGCCAGTAGTTATCAGCAGTTAATTCTCATCTGTGGCCATTATGAAGGGGTAGATGAGCGGGTTTGTGAGCATTTGGTGACTAGAGAGGTATCTTTAGGGGATTTTGTCCTAACTTGTGGGGAAATCCCGGCTTTAGCGATTATTAACGGGGTGACGCGGTTGTTACCCGGGACGGTAGGTAAGGCAGAATCGTTGAAATTGGAGAGTTTTGAGGCAGGTTTATTGGATTATCCCCAATATACCCGGCCGCCGGTCTTTCGCAGTTGGCAAGTGCCGCCGGTTTTGCGATCGGGTAATCATCAGGATATCGCTGATTGGCGCTATCAACAACAACTTGATCGTACTAAGGAACGTCGTCCAGATCTCTGGCAAAAATGGCTAGAGGAACAGGATTAATCGCCAAAAATGCTCCTGTGGGCATGATGAATTATGAATGATAAATTATGAATATAGCGTTTCCTAAGCTAGTGAGGTACACCTATTTTTCTTGCCTTTTGCCTCTTGCCTAAAACCCATAACTCTTGTACCTCAGCAGACTGAAAACCGCTATATATAGTTTTCCCGACTGTCTCAAGAAACCCGTTTTCTTGTAATAAATATTAATTTCTGTTACAGGGGTATTGAAAAATTCGGGATTCTTTGCATAAAATAGTCCCATTAATCTTTTGCGGTCAGCGTCATGACTTCTACCCTCTTGCCGAGCTTTCCTGCTGTTGACGATGCTTTGTTCAATTTTGCTCAATCTGATGGCTTGAGTCAAGCTAATCGGGTGAATAGTGCGAGAAATCAGCGTTTAACCGCTACCGTAGTTTTCCTCGATGCTGGTGTTAGCGATTATCAAAGTCTCCAAGCTGGGGTAATTCCAGAAGTCGCCACTGTTATTCTCTCTCCCAACGAAGACGGAATCGAACAAATATCCGCTTTTTTACAACAAAATCCCCAGATTACCACCACCACCTCTATTATTAAATCGGTGCGTTACGCTATCGCGCTTCACCCCTAAGAGTAAGCGGAC
>NZ_SFBO01000180.1:0-17611 GCF_007095705.1 Microcystis sp. Msp_OC_L_20101000_S702 | reverse complement strand
TCGGAGAGGCCGCCTTTAGCGGGAATCCGATAGAGAGGTTCGTAGTTAACCCAGTACGGGTCAAAGCGTACAAAGCTAATTCTAGATGCAATATTTGCGTACAGAATTAGTAACTATTCCACTCTTTTTTGCTGTACCCTGTCACTTTCTTTTTCCGCCGCGTGTAGTGTTTTTGCCGAAGCCTGACTGCTGACTCCTGACTCCTAACCCCACCAACAAACTTTTTGCCGCAAACCCTATTTAACGATTTGCCTTGAATTTTCGTTTTTTTGCCAGTATTCTCGCCAAGGAAGTCCAGAAATCGATCTCTATAGGCTCAATTTCGCTGCTAAAGCGATCGCTACTGGGAAAATGCGATGTTCTTGCACTTGAATGCGTTCGTGGAGACTGGCTGCGGTATCATCGGGGAGAATGGGAACCACTGCTTGCATTAAAATTGGGCCACTATCTACCTCCGCGCGAGCGATATGCACAGTACATCCGGTCACTTTTACCCCCGCGGCTAAAGCTTGTTCCACGGCGCGCACACCTTTAAAACTGGGTAGTAAACTAGGATGGATATTGATCACGCGATCGGGAAAAGCATCCAGTAACACTGGGGTGACAATTCGCATCCAGCCCGCCATAATTACCCATTTTACGCCGTATTCCTGGAAAGTTTCGACTATTGCCCGATCGAGTTCTTCTCTGGGTTTAAATTGACGATGATCGAGGAAAACCGCAGGGATATTGTAGTGATCAGCTTTTTCTTTTACCTTGGCATCGGGATTATTGTAGATGAGGACAGGAATCCGGGCATTTAGCTGTTTTTTGGCGATCGCTTCCGCCAAAACCGCAAAATTGGAACCACTACCAGAAGCCATCACTCCTAAAGAGAGGGTTTCCTCTAGGGGAATATCGGCCAAACTAAGATCGGGAGAAATTAAACTGGGGGAAATTGTCATCATATTTTATAACCGAGTTCGAGTGCATTGCAAAAGCTATTGAGGCGATTCAGCAAAGCATTATAGTAAGAATAAGCATCATCCCGTTCCTCTTGAAGATAGGCATACAAGGTTAGCTCTGGCTCTGCAGCTAGGTGATTTTTGGGGATATCGAAACCGACTTCCGTTAGGCGCGTCGCTGCGATCGCAACTAGCAACGCCCCAATGGTATTAGACTCACCATTGTGAAGATCCCTCAGTCCGGGTAAGATGATCTCGGCCCCCGGCAACTCATTGAGATTCATGATTGTTTCTCCTCTGGTGGATATTGAAAACGTTCGATGAAGTTCTCGACTCTGCTTCTCAGCACATCAGGGTTAAGGGAGGGTGAATCGAAAAAATCCCTATCCCCTCCCCTATCCCCGTTGTTTCAAACCGGTTTCAATAGCGGCAATTACTGTTTCTATGACTTTAACGCGAGCGAAATATTTATCATTTGCCGCCACAATTGTCCAAGGGGCGACGGGGGTGCTAGTACGGGCTACCATGTGATTAACTGCCACATGATAGAGGGGCTGTTTTTCCCGATTGCGCCAATCTTCATCGGTGAGTTTATGCTGACGATAGGGGTTAGTTTGGCGTTCATTGAAGCGATTTAACTGTTCTTCGGGGCTAATATGTAACCAAAATTTGACTAAAACACAGCCTGAATGGGTTAATTGGGCTTCAAATTCGTTAATTTCTTGATATGCCCGCCGCCAGTCCATATCTTTAGCGAATCCTTCCACTCTCTCCACCAAAACCCGTCCATACCAACTGCGATCAAATATACCGATAGTTTTGGCTGCGGGTAATTTGCGCCAGAAGCGCCAGAGGTAATGATAGCGGTGTTCTTCCTCCGTCGGGGCAGCAAAGGCAATCACTTGATAACTGCGAGGATCGAGGGTATCGGTTAAGCGTTTGATCGCACCTCCCTTACCGGCGGCATCCCACCCCTCAAACAGGACTAAAACGGGAATATTTGCCTGAAAAATCTCTAATTGCAGTTTTCTTAATTCCACCTGTGCCTGACGCAAACGGATTTTATAGTCTTCTTTTTCCAATTTGGCACTTAAGTCCACTCTCCCTAGATAATCGGGTTCCGTGGGCAGTAATTGGGCTTGGGGTGGTAGATTGACAGGAGGTTCGATCGGTAATTGGCGCTGATCCAAAGCTTGAGCGATCGTACCGACTAATTGGGAGAGAACTTTTACCCGGGCCCAGCGTTGACAGTTGCCCTCCACCAATATCCAAGGGGCGGCCCCCGTGCTAGTGTAGGTAATCATTTCCTCAGCTAAACTGGCATACTCATCATAACGTTTAGCTTGTTGCCAATCTTCCGGACGCACGCGCCAAGATTCTAGCTCATTTTCGGCGTATTCTTTGATGCGTGACTTTAATTCCTTTTGACTGAGGTGAATCCAGAATTTAGCGATCGCCACCCGATCATCAAATAATTGTCGCTCAAAGGTGTTGATATCGCGCATGACTAGAGGAATCTGGGAGGAGGGCAATTTGTTTAAGAGTCGATCCTCTAGTAGATGGGTGTACCAACTGTGATAAAAAATGCCAATACTGCCTTTTGCTGGCAGTTTTTGCCAAAATCGCCACAAAAACGGGTAACTTTCCTCTTGGGAGGAAGGGGTTAAAATTGGATGGACGGTAAAACCCCGAGGATCCATATAGTTAACCATTTTTTTGACTAAAGTTCCCTTGCCTGCCGCCGCCCAACCTTCCAAAACCACCACCACGGGTAATTTACATTCCCAACAGGACTGCTGTAGCGATCGCAGTTGTTCCATTAAATCTTTAATTTGTGATTGATAAGTTTCCTTGTCAAGGGAAAGAGATAGATCGAGGGGACTTAACATGATGGTCAAATAAAAGCAAAATTAGGGTATAAAGTTATAGACAAGTCAATTTCAAATAGGTATGATCGCGTGTCTCAAGTTAAACCTACCATTCTCGTTACTGGCGGTGCGGGTTATATTGGTTCCCATGCGGTTCTAGCGCTCAAAAATGCCGGTTATTCCGTCATCGTACTCGATAATTTATCCTACGGTCACGCCGAAATCATTAAGGATATATTAAAAGTTGAGTTAATTGTCGGTGATACCAGGGATCGATCGCTGCTGGATAATTTATTTGCTAGTCGTGATATTGCCGCTGTCATGCACTTTGCCGCTTTTATTGCCGTGGGGGAATCGGTGCAGGAACCAGCCATTTACTATCAAAATAATGTTAGTGGTAGTCTGACTCTTTTGCAAGCGATGATCGCCGCCGATGTGAAGAAATTTGTTTTTTCTTCCACCTGTGCTATTTATGGAATGCCGAAGGAAATTCCGATGACGGAAAGTCACCCCCATCATCCCCTCAGTCCCTACGCAGCCAGTAAGGAAATGGTGGAACAAATTCTTAGGGATTTTGATCCAGCATATGGTTTAAAATCGGTGGCTTTCCGTTATTTTAATGCGTCAGGAGCCGATCCCAGTGGTTTATTAGGGGAAGATCACCAACCGGAAACCCATTTAATTCCCTTGGCTTTATTAACTGCTCTGAAAAAACGGGATTCCCTGTCAATTTTTGGCACGGATTATGATACTCCCGATGGTACTGCTGTGCGTGATTATATCCATGTTAATGATTTAGCTCAAGCTCACGTTTTAGGCTTAGAATATCTCTTAAATGGGGGCGAAAGTAATGTGTTTAATTTGGGCAATGGTAACGGTTTTTCTGTGCGGGAAGTGATTGAAACAGCGCAAGCGGTAACTGGTTTGGATATTCCCGTCATCGAAAGTCCCAGAAGAGCAGGTGATGCCCCTATTTTAATCGGCAGTAGTGATAAAGCTAAACAGGTTCTCGGTTGGCATCCCCAATATGCCGATCTTAAGGTAATAGTTGAACACGCTTGGAATTGGCATCAAAAAAGACACGCTTAACGGCGATCGAGTGCTAAACTTTAGTATTATCAGATTGAACAATTCTATCAGTCGATAACAGTAAAAAACTACTAGAGGCTGATAGTTTACCGCTATAAGCTTCTCTAGAATCATCTCAAATACAATGGTATGAATAACAAAATAATCTTAATATTTATGGGCTTGACTTTTTTGGCAAGTTGTGCTGATAGTAAACAGTTTCAATGTCAAAAAATCTATCGGATTGCCAACGAAGTCGCCCAAGAAACCAAATCTTTAACCAAGGGTCAAGGGACAGAAATTGACCAAAAAAGTTGGCTATTAGCCGCCGATAAAATCGAACAGGCCGCGGAAAATATGAAAAAATTAGCAGTGAAGGATCCTGAAATAGAGAAATATAAGACCACTTTCGCTCAAGTTTACGAAGATTATGCCACTGCCACTCGTGAAATAATTCAAGTGATCGAAACTCGCAATAAAAACGGGGCAAAATTAGCACAGGAAAAGGTCAGAAAAGCCGGCCAATTAGAAAAAGAAACTGGCGAAGCTTTTAATACCTATTGTCAAGCACAGTAAAGCAGTTATCAGTTATCAGTTATCAGTTATCAGTTATCAGTTATCAGTTATCAGTTATCAGTTATCAGTTATCAGTTATCAGTTATCAGTTATCAGTTATCAGTTAGAACCTGTTGGGGTTTTGGGGTATTAGTTGAAATTTCCCCATCTCCCTATCACCTCACTTCTGTACTTTAGGGTTTAATTGCATACAAAGTGCCGACATTTTTACTGCGAGGCATCCGGGAGAAGATGATAAAACCGAAGTCTTGCAGATGTTTGACTAAAGCATCGGGACCCTTTTTATGCCATTCCATCATGACAATTTTAATCTGTCCCAATTGACCAGTTGCCGCTAAAGAATCGAGGATTTCGTATTCGGAGCCTTCACAATCAATCTTGGCAACAATATCAATATCGGGATAGTCAGAGGTAATACCTTTAAACACATCGGTGAAAGGTTTCAGAATTAAATCGGCTGTAGCGGTTTGTTTCGAGGCAAAAGGTTTTAATTGGTTGTCAATACCAGAAATACCAACACTAGCTTTCACGGTGTAATCGTATTCGACTTGAATAATTTCATCCCGAGCGCCGACTCCATAATCAAAAGCTTTAATCTTCTCCGCTAGATTAGGATTGAGGGCAAAATTTCTTAAAGCTTGGTCGTAGGTAGCCTTAAAAGGTTCGTAACTATAGACAGCTTTCACATTAGCTCGATTAGCAAAAAAGAGACTAGCAAAACCCGTATTCATACCAATATCGATCACTACACAGGGCTTGTTATAGAGGAAATTATATACACCTAAAAGGAAAATTTCATGGGCGATATCTAAATCCTGTCCCGTCTCGATAATTAACTTAACTCCATCGATCTCGATAATTAATTCCTGTTGCTCATCAATATAAAATTTACAATCAGCCAGAGCTTTTAAGGCTCCAGCTTTGTTACAAACTTTACTAACCAAGAGGAAATCTTGCTTATTTTTGCTTAAACTGATACCTAAAGGTTTATAAAAAAGTTGACCAGATTTAGCATCATATTCCACATAATTAGGACTAATATTATGCTCTGCCAACTGACTAGACCAATATTGATCAGCAATATGAGGATAAGTCTTAAATTGCCGATAGCGTTTATGTGCATCCAACAGTTTTTGATAAAGCATTGCTTGTCTAGCCTCAATTTTTTAGGATTGCTGGAGTTAATTTTATGGACAAGTCTGACAAAGTTTGATAGGCTTGTCAAGAAAATCTCTCGTCTCTGTGCATCAGAAGTCAGGAAACCCATCTCAAACAAGGTAACACAGACCATCAGGAGTTAACAAGGCTTGAATTACTCTGATTTTATATTTTGGTGGATATTAATCCTTTTTAGCGTTCCTTTCTTAACGGCGCGTTATATAGCGAAGTCCTTCAATCTCTGGCGAGGTGTTTTTGATGGAGTTGGATTAGCGGCACTGTCCCTAATCCTATTTTATTACGCCAGTCGCACCAGTTTCCTCGTTTTCATCGTCTCCCTAGCCTTTAACTACATTATGGTCTGGCTAGTGCTGAAAATGAGCGGCTGGAAAGCGAATCTCCTAGCCATTATCGTTATCGTCATCGATATTCTTGTCCTCGCCTACTTCAAGTATTTCGGCTTTTTTGTCCAAGAAATCATCGGATTATTCGTTTCTCTCCCTCCCAATTGGAAGGAACTTTCCCCAATTCCCGTGCCTAGCCAAATACCGCCGGGGGTGTCCTTCTATAGCTTCCAGATGGTGGCTTTCGTGGTGGACTCCCTACGCGAAAAGAAAAAGAAACCCCTAGCCGTCCTCGATTATGTCAATTTTATCTCCTTTTTCCCCCAAATTGTCGCAGGTCCGATCGAGCGTCGCCGGGATTTATTACCACAAATGGAGGGATTTCGCCTCAAATTTACAGGAGAAAACTTCGAGAAGGGTTTGGGTTGGCTTTCCCTCGGTTTATTTATGAAATTTGTCCTCGCCGATAACCTGGCTCCCTACATCGAATTAGATAAGATGATCGATAATGCTTGGTATATCTGGTTTGAGGCCTTTTTATTCACCCTGAGAATCTATTTTGACTTCGGCGGTTATAGCTTTATTGCTGTTGGTTTAGCCTATTTTGTCGGGGTTAGATTGACATTGAACTTTTTAGCTCCCTACACATCCCAAAGTATTAGCGAATTTTGGCGACGTTGGCATATTACCCTCAGCACTTGGTTTCGAGATTATGTGTTTTTACCCCTGATGGGTTCCAATAAAAATTGGGCGCCTTTTTATCTATTCATGACCTTTACTCTTTCAGGTTTCTGGCATGGTGCAGCTTGGAATTTCATCTTTTGGGGCGCTTACCACGGGGGATTATCATTACTACTGCGTTATCTAGGGCGACCTTTCTATGCTTTCGTCGGAAAATACGTTTCTCAGCCGCAAATTGTCTCCTGGGCTTTAACGCAATTGGCGGTCATTTTTGGTTGTCTCTTTTTCATGGAGATTAACACCAGAAGATTAATTGGCAAAATGCTGATTATTGCCAATCCTTTCAATTATTCCTTAGCTAATATCGGGGAAATTTTTAGTTCCTATAGTCTCAATCAAGGAGCAGTTTTAAGCGTCGCTTTAGTTCTTGGTATCATTGTCTTAATCCTCGAACATCTGGCTGTTGCCCAGAAAAAGTTTGAATATGAACTATTACTATCGCCTTGGCTGTCTAAAATATTGCTAGGTTTAACTATTCTCCTAGCTTCCACTAATACCAGTGATTTTATTTACTTTGAATTCTGATGAATACTAAATCTTTTAACATTTTCCCCTGGTTAGCTTCTCTGGGAGTCGCTTGGTCCCTCGGCTTTGTTTATAATGTCATCTACGGCGGCGAATTAAGCTGGCTGCGGATGATGTACGAAGAAAAATCAGCGATCGCAGCCAAGGTCGAAGGACCACGGCGTTTAATCGTCACGGCAGGATCGGGGGCGCATTATAGCATAAATTCGGAATTAATGGCCAAAGAATTGGGAATACCGGTGGTTAACTTCGGTTTACAGGGTGATATCGGGTTAAATGTCATTGCCGCTATGATTCTCGAAAAAGCACGCAAAGGGGATGTAATTCTGCTGATTCCTGAATATCTCATGCTCATGGATGAGGACGGTTTTAATCGCGGCGAAGGACTTTGGGGATCCGCACCTTTTAGCGTCGCTATTGGCAAACCGGGGTTAGGTGGAATACCTTTAAAAACCATGATCGAGGATACTTGGTTATTAGGTATTCCGGGGATGCGTGCAGTCACTAAATCCACGGTTGATTTATTCACTAAAGGCAGAATGACGGGTTATCTTTCCGATCCGATTACTAATACAGGAGATCCGACTATAGTTAAGGAAAAAACAGGGAAATGGAAATGGTGGCAAATGACCTTTGATACTCCTGTCTCTGCTCACTCGATTAAATTGATTGAAAAACTCAAGAAAGATTTAGAAGCAAAAGGGGCGACTTTAGTGGTTTCTTTACCCTGGGTTTATGCCAAAAATGATGGTAAAACCCTGGCTAATATTCGCAAATCTGCCGAAGAATTAAGTCGGGTTGTGCCAACAATTTACGACCCAAAAGACTTGAATATTAAGACCGATTCTACTATTTTTGCTGACACTCACTATCATCTTTTGCCCCCGGCGAGAATTATTCGTTCAGAACAATTAGTTTCGGAACTGAAACCTCTCTTAAACACAACTGAGAATAAAAATCCATGAATAAACCTATAACTAAGATTTGCATTCTCGGTGGTGGTTTTGGAGGGTTATACACGGCACTCAATTTGAGTCGATTAACAGCAGTAAAATCAGGTCAATGGCAAATAACTTTAGTCGAACCAAAAGACCATTTTCTCTTTACTCCTCTTCTCTATGAACTAATTACAGGAGAATTGCAACGCTGGGAAATTGCCCCCTCCTACCGTCAATTATTAACAGGAACTCAGATTAATTTAAAAACTCAAAAAGCCAGTAATATTGATTTAAACAATCATCAAGTATATTTAGAAAATGAGGAAATTTTAGATTACGATTACCTCGTTTTAGCGGTGGGAGTGCGGAATTGTTGGCCGGCTATACTGGGGTTAGCTGATTATGGGCTAACTTTTCGGAGTTTAGAGGATGTAGAAAAATTACAAACAGCAATTCATGACTTAGAAACTCAAGGAAAATCCTCAATTAATTTAGCAATTATTGGCGGTGGTCCCAATGGGGTAGAATTAGCCTGTAAGGTGGCTGATCGTTTAGGAAAAAAAGGCAAAGTTTATCTAGTGGAAAGGAACGAGGAAATACTGCAAAACTTCCCTAAATCGGTGCGTGTTGCTTCCTATCGTTCCCTTTTAGCCAAGAATGTTAGTCTCTATTTAAACACGGGATTAAGGGAAGTTGCAGCTAATTCCATAACCGTATTTAAAGATAATACAAATGAATTTATCCCCATTGATTTATTATTGTGGACAGCAGGAACCCAAGCACAGGATTGGATCAATAATTTAGATTGTCAGAAAACAGCACAAGGCAAATTATTAACCCGTTTCAGTTTACAATTAATCGACTATCCCGAAGTTTTTGCCCTTGGGGATCTAGCCGAAATTTATCCTAATAAACAGGTAATTCCTGCCACAGCACAAGCAGCCTATCAAGCAGCCAGTCTATTAGCAAAAAATATCTCGGCAGTGATCAGAAAAAAATCGCCCCAACCCTATTATTATCTTCATTTAGGTGATATGTTAACCCTGGGTAAACAATCAGCCCTTGTTTCCAGTTTTGGCATTAATATTACTGGTAGATTGGCTGATATAATGCGTCGCTTTGTCTATATACTGCGTTTACCCAGCCAACGCCATCAGTTAAAAGTGTTTCAACATTGGGCAAAAAAAATTCTTTTCCGATTCCGTTATTCACAGGTGTTATCTAATACTAAATCCGTTGAGTATAGGCTACATATCAGGAGAGGAAAAAGGCAAAAGGGAGAATAAATAATCAGTTTTTAATAACTGGATTTAGTATCATAAGCTAAACGGCTTTTACTTCGGATCACCGATATAGACTCCAAAAGGGTTATAGCTATTGGATCATACAGGTTAAGCGCCGTTTAGCTTACCATCGCTGCTCTTCTTCGAGTTCTGTCAAAATTAGGGTTGCGATTGCATCCTGTGGAGCGGTTGACAAGGTTTTTAAGCGGGCGATCGCCCGCTTAAGTCGTTCAGTCATATAGAACATCCAACGTATAGGGCTTAATATACTCTAGCTTCCACGTTACTACAACAATGGCGTACTGCTACCCAGTGCTTTCGGCATCGCACTTAAACTCACATCTTTAATCAATGTGCATGGTGCGTTCCCTAATTCGGTGGAGCAGTGGGAGCCAGATTAGGGAACGCACCCTAGAAGATCTGAATGTATATCTGATGGTTAAACGCTTAAGATCGGTGATCGCACTACGTTATTCACAGTTGTTATCTAAGCAACCGATTGAATCAAAAAATACTCGTTAAATAGCTAAAGAAAATTGATTTAGTCAATTTTCAACTCAGCTAATTTAGTTTATATAAATAGGCTTCGGGAGTTTCTAAAACAAGATTAGCTTTCTGCTCTAGCGATGGAGTTTTAGTTAGGGAAAAAATGGGAAATAGATCATTCATTTCCAAGTCCATTTTAAACTTGGATTGCAGTATATAGTCACCTGTTTGACAGCTATTAACAACCTGTAAGTTTCTTTTAGTTATATGATTATCAATATAGTCGTATTGATTGTTTATTTTTCTTTTGCCTTTCTTGGCTGGATAACAAATATTTGATCTAGGGGGAATCTGATTAAAAATGTCTATAATATCAGAAGCAGATAGTAGTCTTTCTGTACTATATTTACTAGATATATAGCGTTGATCGAAGTAGAGATTTGTAGCGATAGAATAACCAATTAATCCAATTAAAATAATACCGAAAAATCTTGGCCATTTGTTATTAAAATTTAAGTAAGCCAAACTGATAATTCCCATCAACATTGGTGCAAACCAAATTAATATTTTACGGTGAGAGAAAAAGTATTCTTCTTGATAATTGGAAGCAGCATACATAAAAATTAGCCAAGTTAGAGCAAGAACAGCTAATATAGTTTTGTTACCTTGAAACTTTCTGAGGGTAAAGTATAAAGAAATAACACAAAAAAACACTGACAAAAATAAATTAAACCATAGCCAATCCTTCGAGATAAAATACACTTGATTACCAAGAAAAACAAACTCCCAAATAGCTTTAAATAAGCGAGCTAACAAATTACCACTTTGAGTTGTTGTCTCGTCCGAACCTATAATTGCATTGATGATCGCTTTGGTGTTGCTAAAATTACGAGCGATTTCTACTTTCCAATAGTGTAGTAGAGCAATATTCGAGGAAATAATCGCTAAAAAAGGTAAAAGACACTTGAGAAAATTTTTCCTGTTCTTATAGACAAACCATAGAGAAGTAAGGACACATACGACAGGAAGAACGAACATTGTAGTAGAATGTAAACTTACCAAGATGGCTAAAATTACACCATAGACTATCCAAGAAATTGCTTGATAATATGAAGGTTGTTTAGTCTCTAACTGAAATTTATAAAGGAGTACAAAGATTATTAGAAAAAACGGTATTGGACTAGGATTCCAAGAAAAATTACTAATAAAATAGTCTGTATAAAACGTGCTATACCAAAACCCAGCCAGACTCGATAAGAGGATTCGCTTGGAAAATTCTACCTTTTCCAAAAGTTGATAAACTAGATAGATTAGGAGTGGAATCGCTAAAAAGGAAAAAACACCATTAGCTAAAACTAGAAAAGCGGGATCGGAACCAAAAATAGTAAAAGGAAATACTAAATAAAAGTAAAGAGGAGGAATAGTAAAGGGATATTTTCCTCCAGAACCAGCCATACCTAAAGCGGGTATTTTTCCCTGCCACATATTGATTACAGTATTGCCAATTACTATCTGATCGGGCTCTGGTCCGATATCAAAGGTAACGTATTCAAAAGCAGTGATAATTCTCGTAAAAAATGCGAAGGCAATGGCTAAGATTATCAAAACCACTGCTGTTAACTGCATTCTATCTTTGGGTCTGAAGTTAATTAATTTTTGCATTGATTAACATAATTTACGAATGACGATTTGAGATTATACAACTTCAACTCTATTATACAAGAAAACAAGGCTGAAACTACAAGATCGGCGATCGCGCCATGCGATCAGCGATTGCACTTGATTTACGGTCGGTTCTGTCTCAAATGTGAAAGTAGTCATACCATGTATCGAGTAATGTTGTCTGATGTTCTATCACCAGCCGATCAATTTGATTCAACTCATGTTCTTGAAAGTCTATGTTAAAATCATAGTGATTAGGCTTATCAACTCCGCCTATGGATGAAAGCTTTGAATGAGATGAAGATAAAAATCGTTTAAACCAACAGAAACACGATGTTTCCTTTGAATTAGCTCAATACGCATTTTTTGACCCCAACAGAGTTATCGTACAAGATCTGGCTCACAGTCAAGAAGAAAATCGATTTTACTGTATAGGGCAAATCAATGAAGAAATTATCACAGTACGCTTTACTTACCGGGAAGGAAAAGTTAGAATTTTTGGAGCTGGTTATTGGCGAAAAGGACGTAAACTATATGAACAGCAAAATAACTTATACTGATGAACCAATGGAACTGGGACAAGTCGTTAAAGATTTTTTACCGCCTCCAGACCAGTTAGTTCCTAAAGGTAAAACCAAAACTACTCAAGTAACATTAGAATTAACAGAAGAAAGTGTAAGCTTCTTTAAATCTCAAGCAGATCGAAAGCAAATTACTTAGGAAAAAATAATCGAATTACTGGTGAAACAATATGCTCATGAATGTATATCTGATGGTTAAACGCTTCATAAGAGCATTGTCTAACCGACATTATAGCTGACTTGAAAAAGGTGCGTTACACGCGCGTTTTCGCACCCTACAAGATCGGCATCGCACTTAAACTCACAGCCTCAATCAATGTGCATGGTGCGTTCCCAAAAATCGATCGGTGGAGCAGCAGGAGCCACATTAGGGAACGCACCCTACGGCGATGGCGTGCTGCTACGCAGTGCCTTCGGCATCGCACTACAATTGCTCCAGCAGCATATCGTACTCTGCATGGGAACCAACCCAGAACCAAATCACCGTATCATCCTCTAATTGACCGACAGCACGATAATCCCTATTGATGCGTGCAGAATAGATGGGCAGCTTTGGATGGACTTTCTTGAATCGCAAGCTGGGATAGCTTGGGTCTTCTTTGAATTGCCGATACGCTTTACGGGTCTGCTCTTGAATCGGTTTTGGAAGATCTGCAAACATCTCCCGAAAACGAGCAGTGGTACAAGACTTCACAACGTTTCTGGGTCTAATTCTTGAGTCTTGCCCAATCGATGTTCTGCCATTGCTTCGGCTGCTAGTTTAGCCAGCAAGTTTGGTGAGCGGGCAAAGGAGTCATTCCATCGCTTTTCTTCTTCGAGTTCTGCCAAAATTAGAGTTGCGATCGCGTCCTGTTGATCGGTTGACAAGGTTTGTAATTGGGCGATCGCCTGCTCAAGTCGTTCAGTCATAGACAACATCTAACGTATAGGGCTTAATATATTCTAGCCTCCACGTTGCTACAGCGATGGCGTACTGCTACCCAGTGCCTTCAGCATCGCACTTAAACTCATAGCTTCATATGGGCATGGTGCGTTCCCCAAAAATTGATCGGTGGAGCAGTAGGATACAGATTAGAGAACGCACCCTACAAGATCGGCGTGCTGCTACGCAGTGCCTTCGGCATCGCACTAAATCTGGTTATTAAAGACTGATTATTTATTCCCCTTTTTGCCTTTTGCATGAGCAGAAAACGGGTTTCTCGGAGAAACCCGTTTTCTGTGCGTTACTCAACGGATTTAGTATTATAAGCATGAAAACCACCCCCCGATCATGTTACGCTACCGCTAACCCATCCTACAAATAATTGTGCCTCCCTACTTATCAAAAAAATGTTTGATATTATGCTTGAAATTTCTAAAACCTCTCTTCAAGTATTAGGCAGTGAAATATTTAATCAGATAACCAAAAGTAAATAACTAAAAACTACTGCTGGTTGCCTGATCCGACCGAAGATTGCGGTTCTGGTATTGCTTCAGAAAGCCTGAACAACTCCCCTTGTATTCGATTAAGATCATTTTGAAAATCTCTGTTCAGCTGATTTATCATCATTGTTTTTTCAATATCTGAAATGGTAATGGAATTTCTATGTTTAAAGTAGAAAACAAGCTTCTCCTTCGCAGTCATCACTGACACTTGCGTTTCGTAACGTGCCTCAAAGAAGGGGAGATCTGATTCAAGTGATTGCGCCGCAATTTCAATCGTATTGGGATCTTTAGACCACATGGCCAAAGAGACCTTTTCCCGAATTTCCGCGTACTTCTCGCGTCGATGCGATAGTTCAGATTCAAGATACTTACGGACTATGTCTTTTTGTTCTGACTTAATACGTTGTTCAAATTGGCGTTCGTTCAAAATATATTGTGTAAATCCAGTCAGAAATGCGCCCACCAGCGCAGCCCCTACCATCTTTGACCAAGATTCAGAACTCTTTTTGGGATGTGCCATGATTTTTCACCCACAATGATTTAGGGAGAGTATTTACTTGTACCTTGTTATTTGCTTCGACTGCCCAACTGTTAATTATACGGAAACTTTCTATATAACACTCTCCAGAGTAACAATATCGGTCAACTTTCTGTATATCACTCCATTTAGGCGCAATCGCAAGAAACTTTCCCTATATTACGCCCAAAAGCGTGTTAGCCAGATTAGTTTACTGCAAACAATCTCCTTTAAGGAGACTTATCACAGAATCCTCCTGGAGTTCTAGCAAAGATTCTTAGATATGACTGCACTTTGTCACAAAACTTCACTATTATTTTGACACTTTTAATAGTTGGAGAGGAAACATTAATCGCCAAGTCTGGTCAATTTTTGTCCAAAGCATTTGAGGAAATGACCTGAATAAATAGCCAGACATAGCGCTATTTTCTTTGTTACCAAAAAGCTGGTCATCCTCGCACTTTTGGCAAATTTAAGACTATTGAATAGGGCAAATTAACCGATAATTAATACAAAGTTGGGGTGCGTTAATTTAAGCAACAACACACCCTAACTTTGTATTAATGCAAGAAATGACGAATGCCTGTTAAGACCATAATTAAACCTAACTCATTAGCGGCATTAATCGAATCCTGATCTTTTAAAGAACCTCCGGGTTGAACAATTGCCTCGATGCCAAACTGGGCCGCCGTGCGAATAGTATCATCAAAGGGGAAAAAGCCGTCACTAGCTAAATAGCCACCTTTGGCCGCTTCCCCTGCTTGTTCAAGGGCAATTTTCGCCGAACCAACGCGATTCATTTGCCCTGCACCAACCCCTAAAGTAGTTTTATTTTTCGTCACCACAATAGCGTTAGATTTAACGTGCTTAGATACCTTCCAAGCAAACAGTAATTCCGCTAATTGTGCGGCAGTGGGTTGTTTTTCTGTCACCACGCGCCACTCCTCCGGGGTTTCTACCACGTCATCGGCCGCTTGTACTAGAAAACCGCCAGCGATAACTTTTATTGTTTGTTTTTCTCCCGTGGTTAAATCCGGCAGCAATAAAATCCGCACCTTTGATTTTTTAGCGAGGATATCCCGGGCGACCGGGCTACAATCGGGGGCAACCACGCATTCTAGGAAGGTTTTCGTTAATTCTTTAGCGGTTGCTTCATCTATGGCTTGATTTAGGGCAATAATACCCCCAAAAGCCGAGATAGCATCGGCATTAAAAGCTTTAGTATAAGCTTCCGCTAAACTACCACCGATCGCCACCCCACAGGGATTAGTGTGTTTCAGGATAGCAGCGGCTGGTTCTTCCCTGCCGAATTCGGCGATTAAACGGCGGGCTGCTTCTAAATCGACTAAATTGTTATAACTTAGTTCTTTTCCCTGTAATAAGGTCGCTTTTCCCCAACCTTGAGCCATTGTACCGCTGCCGTACCAAGTGGCACTTTGGTGGGGATTTTCGCCGTAACGCAGAGTTTGCAGGGCATTTCCCGCCAAATTAAAGCGAGTCGTTTCCCCGTTTAAGCTGGCGAAATAGGATGCGATCGCACCATCGTAGGCATTGGTTAAAGCGAAGGTTTCCCCCGCCATTTTTTGACGGAATTCCAGGGATATTTCGCCGTTATTTTGCCGTAATTGGCTTAAATACTGCTCGTAATACTTGGGGTTACTGATGACAGTCAAATGGGCGAAATTTTTAGCCGAGGCGCGTAACATCGCCGGACCACCGATATCGATTTGTTCGATCGCCTGAGCGGTGGTAACCTCAGGATTAGCGATCGTCTGTTCAAAGGGATAGAGATTAACCACCACCAAATCAAAAGGACGAATTTGATTAGCCTCCATTTCCGCTAAATCTGACTGCCAATCCCGTCTAGCCAAAATACCGCCATGGATGCGAGGATGGAGAGTTTTCACCCTTCCGCCCAAGATTTCAGGAGAGCCTGTGTATTCTCCCACTTTTATCACGGGAATCCCCGCCGATTGCAGTGTTTTGGCGGTTCCTCCACTGCTAATAATTTCAAAATCAAACTCTTCTGTTAGCTGACGGGCAAAGTCAACTATTCCGGTTTTGTCAGTCACGCTGATCAGCGCTAAACGTCCCATAGTAGTGATCTATAAGCAACCATTTCAGTATATCTCAGTCCTAACCCGTTAAAAATTAAAAAAAGTAGGTTAGTAAATAATCAGCGACTTCTATATTTTCCTCTCTCAAATATCAACTTATGCTAGGGAAAAAATTGTAACTCTTATTACCTAGAGATTTTCTACTTAGTTTTAGATTCTGATACCAAATCTATTTTTAATAGTATGATTAATCCCCAATCCAACTTTAAAAACCCAGTTATACTAAATCTGGTTATTAAAGACCGATTATCTATTCCCCCTTTTGCCTCTTGCCTTTTGCCTTTTGCCTATGCTTATAAGTAGCCTATACTCAACGGATTTAGTATTATGAATTGTTTCCCCCCACTTCCCACTTCCCACCATCCTATACCTTTTAAACAGGATTTAGTCTGAGGATGCCGACAAAAAACCCCCGCCGTTAGCGGGGGACATGGCATAGTTTTCCTGTGATGCCTAGCTAGGACTTACACCCCGTAAACGAAGTCGAGATTAGTCATGCCAGCTGCGGCACCAGCCCCAACATTGGCAATTAGGTAACTACCGACGAGGTTGGAATCGTTATACCAGATGTCGCCGTTGCCAGTGTTGACGTAGATGCCGGAGAGGTTTCCGGATGCTCCCCCAGTGAACCCCGCTCCCTTGAAGAACCAGCTAGCGTTAAGGACACTTCCGTTCACATTACCACCATTAAAGAGCAGACCTTTGATCCCCGGATTAATGGATCCGGCTAAAGTGCTGTCAAGACTATTCGCCAGAATGATCGTGTCAGCGGGTACAGAGAAGTCGGTGATCAGATCACGGTTCGCTAGGCCAATTTCGCCGAGCCTGAAGAAATCGTTTCCAACACCACCAGTCAGAGTATCCACACCCAAGCCACCATCGAGGGTGTCGTTGCCTGCTAAACCGCTAAGGTTGTCATTACCTCCCACTCCAGCCAGGGCATCGGCAAAGCTTGTCCCGACCAAGTTGTTATTGGCTGCGTTACCATCATTGTCAAGAATGGTGGCCGTAGCCGTGCCTGATCCACTAATAGTGTAGCCGACTGGGGCGGTAATTTTGCTGATGATGGTTTCACCGGGATCACTCAAGAGGTCATCTTTGGTGGGCAGGGTGATGGTAGCTTTGGAGGAAAGTGCCGCAAAGGTGACGCTGCTGGGAGTAGTGCCTGTATAGTCAACACCTGGAGTGGCTGTCCCCGCCAAGGTGTAGTTAACCGTTAAGGCACTGGAGAGGTCGCCGGTGCGGGTGAGGGTAAAGACACTGCTCACTGAACCTGCTTCCTTACCATCGGTGGTTTTGGCGATCGAGATTGATTTTGTCGCGGTACCCGTATTCAGAATTAACTGCACATCAGCCGGAACAACAGAATTTGAGAAGC
>NZ_SFBO01000018.1:0-40424 GCF_007095705.1 Microcystis sp. Msp_OC_L_20101000_S702 | reverse complement strand
TACCTTTTGGGCGAACGCAGTTCGCCCCTACATTGTGGACAAAATCCGTTACTGTAGGGGCGCAAAGCTTGCGCCCTCCGATCGATCAGGTTTGCTGATCACCCTAAGTAGGGCGAGAGTCTTCGAGAGCCCCCGCAGCTAAGGGACTTGCGCTTTGATAATGTGTCATCTGGCTGGTCTGATTCTTCCACAGAGCGATTTTCTGGCTGGGATATTATTCCCATGCAAGTCCCTAAGTAGTCGTGCAAAATTAATTTCCTAGTGAAGATAGGCAAGAGGCAAGAGGCAAGAGGTGGTTAGAGATGTGTAATTAATTTTACTTAGGTATTTAACTAGAATTTCTACTACAAAAATCTGCCTAAATCGAATTCCGTTGTGGCAGTAATTTCTCGAAAACGTTCCTGACTGATAATTAACAATAATCTTTCAGTATAATCCACCGCCCCGCGCAATTCTCGTTCTAATCTTGCTAAACCGGCGTTGGCATATTCCTCGAAAATTGTCACTCGCAAAGCTTCCGAATCTACCCCGTGGGGAGAAAGAATTTTTGTGTCTTGCAATTCATTGACTGCCAATAATTTGATTAGGGTATCGTAGCCACGAGAAATAAAAATTTCTAGGTTAATAGGTGAGGGTTCCTTCGCTACATTTTCTATCGCCACCCTCTCTTGATATCTTACCCCTAAAGCCGCCGCAAAAGCGATGACATCAGCATAGGTCTGAAAAGGACCAATTCCCTGATTAAAATTAACTAAGGACTGGACAAATTCCCCTTTATCTCTAGCAATACGCACTCGATGAATGGACATATTTACCAAGTAAAAAGTAAAAAAGTTTACAAAATTCAGGAGATAGAAATTATCAGTATTTATGAACTATTTTATCTATCCCCTATCCGCCAATAACTGATAACTGCTTTAAGGATAAGTTTTAATTAGTCCTTTAGCTTGGTAAACATGAAATTGTTCGATGGCGACACCACCGCGCTTGATCGGAATGACAGCTACTTTAGTTATATCTTGGAAATAGGGACGGTAGCGATCGATTATTTCTGGTCTTTCTAGAGAACTATTTGTAGTAATTAATAAACCATTTTTACCGATCCATTCTTGAGGATTAAACCAAATTTGATAACCCCTTTGATCGTTGTTAAAACAGGTGACGGGAATAGGAACTAGGGGATAAAGAGCCATATCTAGCCATGCTGTCACATAAAAATTATGGGTAAAAACGAAGCTAGAATCTTTTAAGAGCGCTAATAATTCGGGCGAATTAGCAAAGCCTTGGCGCAGTTGATCGATATCGACAATTTCCCGAGAAGGGTCCTGTTCTGGGGCAATAATTCCCCCAAAAATTGCGTATTGACTAGGTTTTTGGAAAGTGCCAAAAGTAACGTGAAGCATTGCTATAGATAAAACAGTAACGATAAAAATTCCCGATCCCCATAACCATCTTTTTACCCAGATTCGAGAAGATTGCTGCCAAGTATTGGCCTTTTCTCCTAATAAAATTGTGCAGGACCAGAACCCGGGTAAAATCCAACTAGGGGCGAGATAATGGGAAGCACCCACATAAAGCATTCCCAGGATTAAAGGCAGAGAAACCGAGAGAATTAACCATTTTTTGATTGATTCTTCATCTCGCTGAAAAAATCTTTTTTTCGAGAGAAAGTTAGGAATTTGTTCAGCAAAGCTTTTAAATGTCACCCACCACATCGGCAGACCAAAAGGAGGAAACATCGTGGCGATACTAATGCCAATAACCGAGAGAATACCGAGAATATTAAAGGTTTTGGGTTCTCCAGAAAAACGGTCTTCTAAATGAAAGCGAAAGGAAATCCAATCATGGTTAATATTCCAGTAGATAATCGGCAATAAAGTTATCAAAAAAAGAATAAATCCTAATCCCAACCAAGGGGATCTAAATACAGGCCAATAGCGGGGAGTGGTCAGACAAAATAAAACTAAACCAAAGCCCAAAATAAAGCCGTGATATTTACTTAAAACCGCCAATCCTACGGCAAGTCCAATATAAGCGAGACGATAGCTAGGATGATAGTTTTTTTCCCGAATTGGCCAGAATTCTTGGGCAGCTAAATAGACTGTTAATGACCAAAAAAAGATTAAAGGACTATCTGGCTGCGAGAGAATCCCGAAGACAATCCCATAGATGGGGATGAGAGTGGCGATCGCTAAAGTCATTCTGGCGACCGGCAGACTGAACAATTTTAAAGCTGTCAGATATAGCAAGCAGAGGCTGCCAGTATAGAAAAGGAGAGTCCCGAAGCGAATGGTAAATTGATTGACTAATCCCGTGATCCAAGTCCCAAAACCCGTGGAAATCGCTACTATTGGCGGATGATCGAAATAACTCCAATCCAGATTATGGCTGTAAACGTAATAATAGGCCTCATCGTACCCCGGATAAAGCCCCAGGGCGATGATGATTCTAAACAGGAGTCCACCGATGAGCAGATAAACGGCAATGCGATCGCTAAGTATTTTGGTCAAAATTCTTACCTCATTTCATCGCTAAAACTGATGTTAGAGACGGGAGATTTTTGGGGTTGCCAGATTCGAGATTTGTGCATCTATGGCAAGGTTAGATTTAAATGTGATCTTTAGTTACTATATCACCAACTCTGTCATCTCTTAGCCCTTGGCTATCGGCAAACTCTCCCTAGGCGTTGCTGATTGGGGATATGAACGAGGATTAAGGGAAAGGGGAACTTAGATAAAACTGATGTTAATTAAATAACTTTTGCCCCTATCAAAGCAATAATAATCAGGGCGATAGATTGCGGAATTAATAATCTTAAGTAGGTAGGTGTTAAAAGTTGTCAGGTACCCCCCTTATCAAGGGTTGATTCATAGTAGGTTGATTTATGAATCAACCTACAAAGCACGACGTTTTGAAAAACTTTCAGATATTTATTCCGATGAGAGAATGAAACGATCCTAGGAGTATCGGGGGAAGCGCCCAGAATCTGAGATGCTTCCCCTATGTTGACTAATTTTTTGCCTTGACAAAACCTAGTTAAAAACGCCAACCTAGCTAGGTTGGACGAGATTATTTAAGCCATAAACCACTTTAGCGGTGATAATCTTGTCCTTATCGGTAAGTTCTTCTAACACCTCTTTTCCCTCGACTAAATAGCCAAAAACCGAATAACGACCATCCATGAGATTAAACCCCGGAGGAGTTAATTCATTATCGAATTTAAAGAAAAAGAATTGCGAGGAACCTCCGTTAGGATTGGTATCCGGACGCGCTAGGGCCAATGCACCAAAAGCGTTAAAAGGCAAGGCGAGACTGGGTAAGTAAATCCCTAATTCTTCGAGAGTATTGCCATAAACTGGCTCTTCTTCCCCTTTAATCAAAATTTCTAAGGGAATAGAGCGATATTGCTTAGTTTTCGGGTCAATAAATCCCTCTTCTGCACCGACGGGATCCCCGGTTTGGACAACGAAATTATCTTCGCTGCGAATGAAGGGTAAACCGTCATAAAAACCCCGTTGGACTAAATCCAGAAAGTTACCCCCATTAATCGGAGCGCTGTAACCATCCACAACGATAGTTAAATCTCCCTTGGTGGTCTGCATCTCTACGGTGGCACGTCCTCGCAATTGCGGCAAGTTAGCGTATTCCGGGGGAACGTTAAAGGGAAAACCCACCACCATTAATTCTTCTAAAGCGGTGATATTATTGAGCAATTCCCTTCTGGTTGACCAAACTGCCTCTTTATCCTTCGCTTCTACGGCCGTATCCAGGTCCGCCACTCCCGTTTTCAGTTTTTCGATTAATTCCTCCCCTTGGCTTTTACTTGCTTCGGGAACACTATCTAAGATAGCCTTGCTTTTGGTAGAAAGGGCATAATTGGCATCCTTGACATCTTTTTTAATCGGACTCCAACGTTTGGCCCGCAGATGTTTGGCAATATCTTCGATCGATTGTTGCACTTGACGAATTGGTTTATTATCTATGGGTAAGGCATTGCGTAAAATAGCAGTGGGATCCGTTACCGCGTCACCCTGAGCAAGCACAGCTAAAGCAGGAGTAGTGCCCTTAACCGTGAACAGACTTAAGATTAAAAGTAGTGCCAAGGCAATACTAGCACCGCTTTTTAAGAAAAATTTGCCCCATTCGCGTAATCTTGTCTTTATTTTCATATTTTGGTCGGTTCCTCAATGGCCATACCTATCCAAAATACTTGTAGGCTTTTAGGGGAACCCTTGTCAATAGCTGAGAAAACCGATCGAAGCCATCAGTAATCAGTTATCAGTTATCAGATGTGAGTTTTCAGTTCACTGATTACTGTTCACTGTTTACTGGACGGCTACGCCGTGCCTTTGGCAACACTGAAAAAAAGCTCCCCTCTTCCCCAATTCATAATTTATAATTTATAATTCCCACTCCCTTTTTTTACCTTTTATGACTATAATTGTCGATTATCGCTTTCCTCCCGCTATTAATGCCGAAAAACAGGCAAAAACGATCGCTATCGGTCAAACCGCCGGCACTTGGAGCGAGCGCCACAGTCATCGTCAAAAGCAGCTGCAACAACACCTAGCGGAAGTGGTGGGGATCAGGGAGGAAGCAGACGGTTATAAGGTGGCTAGGGTGCGTTTTCCCCAGATAAACGTTGAAAATGACATCGCCAGTCTTTTAACCATGATTTTCGGCAAATATTCCATGGCTGGAGCAGGAAAAGTGGTGGGGGTATACCTACCCGAAAGCTACGGCACAAAAGCCAAGTTAGGAATCACCGGAATTAGGCAACGTTTGGGGGTTTATGATCGACCTCTAGTTATGGCAATTTTTAAACCCGCTTTAGGACTATCGGCCCAAGATCACGCCGATATCCTGCGAGAAGTGGCTTTTGCTGGCTTAGACGTGATTAAAGATGATGAAATCATGGCGGATCTTCCCGTGGCTCCCACCCACGAGCGCCTAGATTGTTGTCGTCGGGTTTTGGAGGAAGTGCGGCAGCAAACCGGTAGAAATGTTCTCTATGCGGTCAATGTCACTGGAAAAGCGGACGAATTGCAGAGAAAAGCCCGTTTATTGGTGAAACATGGGGCCAATGCCCTGTTATTAAACGTTCTTACCTACGGTTTTTCCGTTTTAGAAGCTTTAGCCAGTGATCCGGCGATCGATGTTCCCATTTTCGCCCATCCTGCCTTTGCTGGAGCGATGTGTGCCGGTAGCGATACGGGATTAGCCTATTCTGTGGTTTTGGGGACGATGATGGCCCACGCAGGAGCCGATGCGGTGCTATATCCCGCCGCTTACGGTAGTTTACCCTTCGATCCCCAGGAGGAGGGCAAAATTCGCGATATTTTGCGTGATAGAAACGTTTTTCCGGTTCCATCGGCCGGTATTCGTCCCGGTATTGTTCCCCAGGTCCTTGGGGATTACGGACGTAATGTTATCCTCAATGCGGGAACCGGAATTATGGACCACCCATCGGGACCAGCCAGTGGTGTGAGGGCTTTTTTTGAAGCTTTAGCCAGAATAGAAGCGGGTGAGTCTTTTGATCCCGCCAATTTGCCCGAAGGAGCCTTAAAACAGGCAATTCTACAGTGGGGTTAAGCTAGATTCTTTCAAATGCACTATACAAGTATTTTGTCAAGCATTTTTAGAAAATTTAACAAATAACTTGCCGTTTTAGATAGGGTTGCAGCACTTCCGGCACTTTTACTGTCCCGTCCGCCTGTTGATAATTTTCTAGGACAGCGGCCATAGTACGACCGATCGCTAATCCCGAACCGTTGAGGGTGTGGACAAAATTAGTGCCTTTTTGCCCTTTTTCTTTAAAGCGAATATTTGCCCGTCGTGCCTGAAAGTCTCTAAAATTAGAACAACTGGAAATTTCCCGATAGGTATTAGCCGAAGGTAGCCACACTTCTAAGTCATAACATTTGGCCGCCGCAAAACCCAAGTCACCGGTACACAATTCAATCACCCGATAGGGCAACTGTAAAGCTTGCAGGATTGCCTCTGCATTAGCGACTAAACTTTCATGTTCCTGAGCAGAAGCGTCAGGATGGACGATTTTGACCATTTCCACCTTATTAAATTGATGCAAACGGATCAAGCCCCTCGTATCCTTGCCATAGCTGCCCGCTTCTCGACGAAAACAAGGGGTATAGGCACAGTGTTTGATCGGTAATTGCTCCGATGAGAGGATTTCATCGCGATAGAGGTTAGTTACAGGTACTTCTGCCGTTGGTGCTAACCAAAGCTCATCATCTCGACATTTAAAGCTTTCTTCCGCAAATTTCGGCAGTTGTCCCGTCCCGCGCAGGGAGTCACTATTAATCAGAATTGGCGGTAAAACTTCTGTATAACCGGCGACAATATGGCGATCGAGCATAAAATTAATTAAAGCTCTTTCTAGGGCAGCCCCGAGCGCGATAAGATTAACAAAACGACTCTGGGCGATTTTTACTGCCCGTTCAAAGTCTAAAATGCCCAATTTTTCCCCAATTTCCCAGTGAGGCAAAATATTCGGGTTGGTGGGTTTATATTCCTCTCCCCAGCGTCTGACTTCGACATTTTCCCGTTCATCCTTACCGATGGGAGTGGTTTCACTAGGTAAATTGGGTAAATCTAAGATTTTTTGGTCAATGGCCGCTTTAATCTCTTTTTCCTGCGGTTCTAATTGAGCTAGTTTACTTTTAATCTCGTTTCCTTCTGTTTTCATTGCCAAGATTTCGGGACTGTTGACATCGCTGCCACTTTTCACTTTTTGTCCTACCAGTTTACCGATTTCGTTACCCCGGGCCTGTAAACTGCTGCGTTCTAACTCTAAAGCCTTCTGTTGTTGATTTAACTGGAGAATAGGGGCAATATCATAACTACCTCCCCGACTATCTAAGCGTTTCTGTACTTCCTCTGGATTTTCTCTAATTTGCTTTAGGTCTAACATGGTACGAGTCAGTAAAAAGTAAAAATTAAGTGGGGGAGTCGGAGAATCGGCAGCCCGAGGGGAAATGTTGTCAATCCCTAACCAATGCTCAATAATAACTCAAAACTTAACTAAAATATCGGTTAAAAGCCGCCGGTAAAATTAGCGGTATATTTAATTGTGGTGTCTGGAGTAAGTCTCATGCTCAAATATCTGCCTGTTAAATTCCTGCGTTTTTTAGCGATTAGCTGTCTTGTCACGTTAATTTCTCTAGGATTTGACCGTTTACACCCCGTTAAAGCTAATCCCACCCTCATAGCTCAAAATGCTTGGGCCGGGGCCTCCTTCCCCGTGGAAAACTTTCAAACCTACACCTCCGGTTTCGGTTATCGTTTCTCTCCCATGTATGGCAGTCAACAATTTCATGCCGGGTTAGATCTGGCCGCACCCTTGGGCAGTTATATTCGCAATTGGTGGACCGGCAGAATCGTCGAATTATCCGATCATACAGGCTGTGGCACCATGATTAAGATGCAATCCGGTCAATGGACGCATATTTATTGTCATCTCATGGGTTCGGTTCAATCCGATAGCCGTGGTACTTTTTTGATTGATAGGTCAGGGGGAATCGTCCTTACTCTCGGTCAGGATATACCGGCAGGGGCCCGCATGGCTAGAGTGGGAATGACCGGACGCACCACCGGACCACACCTGCACTGGGGACTGATGTACGGCAATCAATACGTTGACCCCGCTTTGGTTTTAAATGCTATGTACGGTTCTAATCCTTCAGGTAATAGTTAATATCTCCTGCAAAAATCAAAAATCTTCCCTGAGTGAGGAGACTCCGAGGCGGTCGAGGAGACAGAGGAGTAGAAAAAAGACAATAGACAAGTATTATATCAATAAAGCCCACAATTCTGACTACTGGCTACTGGCTACTGACTCCTAACTCTCAGGACAATTTGTGATTTTCACAAGAGGTCCAATGAATAACGAGGGACACTGCTAAAATTAAGCTGATCGATTCAGGTATATCCAGATAAAATGCGAATATTAACCCTTGTACCGGGAGGAATTAGCAATCAACTGCTGTTTTTTCCCACTCTAGAAACCCTCCGGCAAACTTACCTCCAAGGTACCATCGATGTTTTGGTCGAACCTAGGGCAAAGGCTGCCTATCGTCTCTGTCCCCAGGTTAGGGAAGTGCTTTTATTTGACTATCGAGATCAGTACGGATTAGCGGATTATTTAAATATTTTGGGAGTAATTCGAGACCGGGAGTACGAAATCGCCATTAGTCTCACCAATCGTCCTGCTATCAATCTTTTACTCTGGTTAAATGGTGTTCCCAACCGTATAGGCTATGAAAATAATGGCAGCTGGTTCTTATCGCAACAAGTACCCCAGCCAACGGAAGGCTATCTAGCGGATAATTATCACGCACTGGTCAAAGGGTTAAAGATTGCCGCACCCTGTCCACCTTTAAAACTAACCTTGAATCGCGATGATATCGATTGGGCCGAAATGGAGCAGCAACGCCTCAATATCAAGGATAGCGGCTATATTCTCCTCTACGCCGGCGGTAGCGATCTGAGCATCAGCCAAGGACTGGAAACGCTTTATCCCCTGGAGAGTTGGCTAGAAATTATCCAAGGCATTCGCCATCAACAACCGGATTTACCAATTGTCGCGATCCAGGGAGAATTGGATGAAGCTTGGGTTTTAGCCCTCAAAGCCATGGATAATAACTTAAAAGTGTCGAGAACGGGCGATATCGGTAAAATGGCGGCTATGATCGCCGGTGCCAATTTATTATTAGCTACCGAAAGTGTCCCTTTACAGTTAGCCGTGGCCGTGGGAACCTATACCCTCTCTCTGCTGGTTCCTTCGTTGTCTAAGAGAGTTTTACCGAGTGGGGGAGAGCTACATCGATATATTGAGGCTAATACGGGAAAAGTCGCCGATATTACCCCCGAAACTGTCCTGAAAAAGATTTGGGGCCAGTAAAAAATCGGGTTTCGATCGCTTTTCTCTTGGCTCGAAACCCGAAAAAAATCGGCATCAAGGCTCAATTTTGCGATTGAGATAACTGACTTTTCAAGGATTCTAGGGAGGCCCAACGACCATCGATGGCAGTCTTTTCCGGAAGGAGAAAATCGGGGGGTTGACAATTAGCTCCGCAGAGTTGACGGGGAGGTAAAGTTAGACATAACTGCTCGTATAACCACATTTGCGGGTCAAAATCCCCGTTAGGATCGAGGGTTTCCGAGAGGTCTTCGTAGGCTATTTCTCGCTCTAGAGGATAGGAGCTATCGTAGTCTTTATTTTTGTCTAGCCAGATTAATTCGGAAGTGTTTAATTGCAGACGATGATTATATTGTTGTAAACAGCGATCGCAGGTTAAGGTGACGATGGTTTCTGCTTTCACCGATACTTCCAAAAAATTCCCCCCATGTCTAACCAGCAAGGTTCCCCGCACCGGTGTCAAGGTTTCTAGACCGGGGATAAAATTATCGATGATGATCACTCTTTGTCGATCAGGAGATTTGAGGAGGTGGGGGATAAAAATAGTTTCCATAGATAACTCCTGTATCATTTATCGGGTGTCAACTGCGTTAGCGAGTAACGCCATCATAATTGCTCGGTGACAATCTTCCCTTTATCAGCTTATCGCAGCCCCGACCTCTAGAGACATAGACCGGTTCTAGGCTGTGGGGTGTGGGGTGTATTTTCAGTGAACAGTGAACAGTAAACAGTAAACAGTAATCAGTGAACTGAAAACTCACATCTGATAACTGATAACTGATAACTGATAACTGCATTTGACAGGCTGTCTGTTGATCGATCGAGAAAGTTTCCTCAGAATTGGGAGTATATGCACAAAGGTACTCCTATGTCAACGGTTTTGAAAAATTTTCTTCCTCGCCTCGGTGGATTGGTTATTGTTGCACTGCTCTGCTCGCTTGTGCTGGGGGGATGGCCTCGGCTGGGAAAAGCGGCTCAATCAGTACATTTATCCTACTGGTTGCGATCGGGAATTGAACAACTAGAGGCGGGTAATTATCAGCAAGCTTTGCAGGATTTCAATCAGTCGCTGGAACAGGAAAATAACTTGGCCCTAGCCTACAATAATCGCTGTTTAACTGAGATTTATTTACAGGATTATCTGCACGCTTGGCAGGACTGCACGCGCTCTTTACAACAGCAATCTGATAATTATCTAGCCTATTTCCATCGGGGTTTAGCTTTTTATCGTTTGGGAGATTATTCACAGGCGCTGACCGATTATAACCAGACTATCTGGTTAAAACCCACCTATTATCAAGCCTACTATAATCGGGGTTTAGTTCAGGCGGCTAGGAAAAATTATCCCCTTGCCCTAGCCGATTTTAATCAATCCTTGCGTCAAATTACTAACCAGCAACCCGACACTTTAGCCACTATTTATAATGATCGAGGTTTATCTCATTTAGCCCTCCACAATTTTACCTCAGCTAAAGCGGATTTTAATCAAGCTCTCCGGTTAAATAAAAACAACGCCTCAGCCTACTATAATCTAGCTTGTACCGCTCACCAATTAGGTGAATACGAACGCTCGATCGCCCATTTAAATCGAGCGATTGCCATTGATCCTTTTTATGCCGATGCTTATATTAGAAGGGGATTACTGCGGCATCAATTGGGTTATTATCAATCAGCTTTAGCGGATTTAAATCAAGGAGCAAATCACCTCTATCATCAGGGATTGCACCACAATTATCAGCAAATCCTCGCCCTAATCGAGCAGATCCACCAACAGTTACTTTCCCTACCATCTCCCATTGTTTAGAATAGCGATCAATATTACAAAGGAAAACGCTTCATGGCTGTGACGGCGAGACGGGCATTATCTTTAAGGACTTGGGAAACCCGGGGAATTTGGGGAATTTGCCAGAGAACATCGACGGTGCGCCGTAATAACCGCACTAGATCTCCCTCATCGAGACTGGTATTTTCGCACAATTCTGGCCAGGATGTCCCCTGGGCCCAACGGGAGGCAATCCCCATCAGTTGGGTTTCTAACCAGACAGGAATAGTGATATCGTAGCGAGATTGAGCTTGATAGAGTAAACGGCGAACTTCTCGCAAACCGGGGGAATTTCCCTCTCCTTGTCGCAAAATATCGATAACTTCTGGCACAGGCGGGTAATTGCACCAAGTATCGGGGCGAGGGGGTTCCGTAATCATAGCGCTGATGGCGGCGGCTAGTTGGCTAGGCGTCAATCGGTCCAAATCTCCGGACATCATCGCTAATCCTAACCAGAGTTCATTTTCCCCGCGAATAGTGGCCGCCGCTTCTCCGAGGGGAGTGGGCAAATAACCCTCTAACGCTTGGAATTCTCGCAAAATCTCGATTAGATTCAGAAATTCTTCCCAGTAGTAGGATTTACGCGATTGTTGTTTTTGGTATTTAATCTGGGTCTTGTGTAACTTATCGCGAGCAATCTCTCGATCGTAGTATAGTTTCATCAATCGCCCTGGATTTTTGCGTTTTTGCAGGGGATGAGCGGCAATTTGACTATTGACAATTTCAATTTTTTGTGATTGTGTTGCCAGTTCCGCCACTGGTGGGATGCCCTGCACTTGTTGGGGGATTAAATCGGCGATCGCCTGAGTATTTTCCTCACCCTTGCGCCAACCCCCTAGGGAAACAGCTTCTAGGGAAGGGGGTATCAGTTCGCCTAATGCCGCAGGAGTGATAAAACCTCGATCTATCTCGCTAATATCGGCATAGGCGGCTAAATACCAGCGATTATCACTGCCTAAACAAACAAGAGTTCGCACTTGACCAGCGCCGTGCAGGGTATTGACAAAGATAGCGGGGACGGGGACGGGGACCTTAATATGTTTGCCCTTGAGATGGAGGATAGTTCCGACGGGAATATTCGGCAATTTTAGATGTATTTCCTGTCTTTTCTGTGCCTCTGCCTGACTAGCGAGGATTTTATACAGTCTTTCTTCTTCCCGCAGTCTTTCCCGTAGCTTTTCGTAACTAAAGACCTGCTCCCGCTCGATCCCGGCTAATTCCATATCCAACTTAGCCAATTCGGTGGTTAAGGCGGTAATCTGTTGTCGTTCGGGGCTTAACTTCAAACGAGCGAGATATTCGGCGAAACTGCGCTCTAAGAGGTCTTTGGTCTCCTCTAGACTGTGTTTTTGCAGGAGATTTAAGACCATGCCGTAACTGGGCGCAAAACAGCTTTGCAGGGGTTCTGGTTGAGCGATGGCCAGAAAAGCCGCTTCTTTTGCCCCTTCAAAGGGCGTTTGTACTGTCACCACATGGCCCACCGCGTCCATTCCCCGGCGACCGGCCCGGCCGGCAATCTGGACAAATTCCGAGGGAGTCAGCATACTGTGGCCATCATCGGTGCGTTTGGAGAGGGCCGAGATAACGGTGGTACGAGCGGGCATATTAATCCCGGCCGAGAGGGTAGCGGTGGCAAAAACCACTTTAATTAAACCAGCTTCAAAGAGTTGTTCGACTAATTCTTTCCAGAGGGGTAAAATCCCGGCATGGTGAACACCACAGCCCCGGGTGAGGGGTTCCACTTGGTCGGCCCGCACCAATTGGGAAGCACTAGCCAGGAATTCAAACAGTTGGTTTTTCGTCTCGGGGTCGGCGGTTAAGAGGCTGAGGAGTTGATCTTCAGACTGGGGGTTATTAGCGAAAAAAGCCAGTAATTTCTGGTGTAAAGGCGGATTTTCGACGGCAAAGAAGGAAAGGGCGAGTTCTTGCAGATTGGGATTATCTTCCAAGAAGAAAATGAGTAAACGGTAGTAAATGGCTCTAGCTTCTTCTGGATTAACGAGATTGAGGTTTTTTAGCTCTCTAATCGCCTGATCGCAACCTTTACGGCTGAAAATGACGTAAATGGCTGGGAGCATATCCTTGTCCCGCAGCGTGGTGACAATCGAGGCGATGGTGGGACAATCTTCTCGTTTTAAGCGTCGGGGTTTGCCGTGGCCGACTTTTGAGTGTAGTTTCGGGTTAACTTTGCTCTGTTTTGGGTCGAGCAGCGGGAATAATCCCTCTTTATTGGCGAAATAAAAGCGCAGGGGGACGGGGCGAAAATCGGAGTTAATTAGCTCGCAGCTGGAGGTCTGTTTATTGTCGCTGGGTTGACGCAGTTGCCGCACCCAGTTAATCCAGTCGGTGAGTTCCCCGGGGTTGCCGATGGTGGCGGAGAGGGCGACTAATTGGATACTAGGGGGACAGTAGATAATTGATTCTTCCCAAACGGTGCCGCGACCTCGATCGCTGATATAGTGACATTCATCGAGAACTAGGGTTTCCACGTTTTCTAGGGAAGTGCCTACCTCACCGATTGGGGTTTGATAGAGCATATTGCGAAAAATTTCTGTAGTCATGACTACAATTAACGCGGAGGGATTGATCACCACATCGCCGGTAATCAATCCCACTTCCGCAAAGAGCAGCGGGGAATCCTCATCGCCATCGGTGGGGGTACGACCGAATTTTTCTTGAAAATCCCGGAATTTTTGGTTAGAAAGAGCTTTCAGGGGAGTGGTGTAGAAAACCCGTTTGCCCCTTTCTAGGGCGCGATAGATGGCGTATTCTCCGATTAAGGTTTTGCCGGAACCGGTGGGAGCACAGACAACCACTGATTTACCGGCAGCGAGAGCAGCGATCGCCGAGTGCTGGAAGTCGTCGAGTTTAAAGGGAAAAATGGTTTTCAGATCCAAAGAAGTAGGGTTGAGGGACTCTTTCACGTCAAGTCTAAGAGGAGAAATTTTTTAAATTGCGGCTATTCTGGCTGGCTTTTTTCATTCTAGTCGAAAAAAGCAGACTTCTAGAAACTAGAGGCGGATTGACCTTTACAATGGTTATAATGAATGACTTTTTTTCTATCACCACTAGCTCGCCATGGCATTAAAGCACCTGCCCAGATTGGGTAACAAATCATTGCCCCTGTTGGTTATATCAATTATTTTAGGCTATTTGGGCAATTATTTTTACCTGCATTTATTTTTGAGACTAGATTTTCTTTTTGGCAGTAGTTTTGCTTTGATCTCGGTTTCGCAACATTTAGCCCTAAAGATAATAATCTAGAGGCGGTGATCGAGCGGGCTGATCATGCCATGTTCGCCGCTAAAAATCAAGGTAGAAATCGAGTTAGTTTAGGTAAAACAGTATGAAAAATTTGTTATTTATTCTTGGTTTTTTGCTCTTAGGTGTAGCCCCAAGTTTTAGTGCCGATCTCGATACAATTATACGCCGGGGAAAATTAATTGTCGCTGTCAAAAATAATCTCCCTCCCCTCGCTTTCCTTGATTCTCAGGGGAATCTGCAAGGATTGGAAATCGACATCGCTAAACGTCTAGCGTCAGAAATTCTCGGTTCTGACAGTGCTATTATTCTCAAACCCGTTAGTAATCAAGAACGTTTACAGGTGGTTATTGATGATCGGGTGGATTTGGCGATCGCTCGTGTGGCGATTACTCCTGCACGTCAGCGCTTAGTGGATTTTAGCCCCTTTTATTACCTCGATAGCAGCGGTTTTGTGACGAAAAACCCGCAATTGCAGCGTTTAGAAGACTTAGCTAACTCTAGAATCGCCGTACTCAACGGATCGACGACAATCGCCCTTGTGCGTTCCAATTTGCCTAACGCTATCCTGCGCGGGGTTGCTTCCTATCAAGAAGCTTTAAATTTACTGGAAACCGGGGAAATAGACGCTTTTGCGGCTGATAATAGCCTTTTAACTGGTTGGGTGCAGCAATTCCCCAATTATCGTCAATTACCGATCGAGTTGGGTGCGATCGCTCTAGGAGTCGTTCTCCCTAAAGGTTTACAGTACCAAAGTCTCCGAGAACGCGTCAACCAAGCGATCGAGCGGCTAGAATCCACCGGTTGGTTAGCAGAACGGCTGAACTATTGGGGTTTACCCCTGAGAATTCGGGAAATGGGGAGATAGGGTGATGGGGTGTGGGGTACGGGGTGTGGGGAGATGGGAGTTTTTTGCTGTGAGCAATGAACAGTAATCAGTGAACTGAAAACTCAAATCTGATCACTGATAACTGATCACTGATCACTGATAACTGACTAAATCCTGCTATAATCTGATTGAATAAGTATAAAAATATTAATTGCTCGATCGCTAATTATGGAAGATACCCTGCCGCTTATTTACGTTTCTGGATTGCTAATTTTCGTGATTGGTTTAGGAATTTTTGTCATCGTGCAAATCTTTAAAACCCGTCGAGTGGAAGGAACCTTTAACAAGCTACAAAAGAAATTGCAAAAAGAAAAAGGTACAGCTAAAGAATACTATGAATTAGGGAGTCTGTATCTCGATAAAAAACTCTATGTTCAAGCTTTGAGTTTACTACAAAAGGCTTTAAAAATCTCTGAGGAAGAAAGCATCGAACCAGAAAATCAAGCCCTAATCTATAATGCGATCGGTTTTTCCTATTTTGCCCAAGAACAATTGGAATTAGCGATTCGTAACTACAAAGAGGCAATTAAACTTTATCCTCAATACTCGATCGCTCTCAATAATCTTGGCAATGTTTACGAAAAGAAACAAATGGCCAAAAAAGCTCTCGAAACCTACGAAGAAACTCTCAAATTTGATCCTAATAATACCGTGGCGAAAAAGCGCACCGAATCCCTGCGTAAACGCTTCGCTGAATCGAAATAGTTTTGACTACTGATCAAATTCTTTTTAGAGATCGAATATTCTTCGATCTCTTTCTTTATTTCAAGCCATAAAACAAGACAATTAAACTAGGGGTTAAAATCGTCAAAATTAAATTTAGGGGCGCACCCAAACGGGTAAAATCGAGGAATTTATAGCCCCCGGGGGCATAAACCATGGTATTAGTTTGATAGCCAATCGGTGTTAGATAACTATTAGAAGCAGCAAAGGTGACAGCATACATAAATGCCAAAGGATTTAAACCCAAAGTTTTCGCCACTTCCACGGCGACGGGAATCATTAACACGACGGCGGCGTTATTAGAGAGGATTTCAGTTAAAACTGAGGTAATTAGATAGAAGAAAACTAAGATCCAAAACCCCGAAAGATGTCCGCCGATAGCTACTAAATTATCTGCTAACCATTTAGTCGTTCCTGAGTTATCCATGGCAGTACCCAGGGGAATTAAACCCGCTAATAAAAAGATAATATCCCAACGAATGGAA
The DNA here is from genome assembly GCF_007095705.1 of Microcystis sp. Msp_OC_L_20101000_S702. Classification (NCBI taxonomy): domain Bacteria; kingdom Bacillati; phylum Cyanobacteriota; class Cyanophyceae; order Chroococcales; family Microcystaceae; genus Microcystis; species Microcystis sp. Msp_OC_L_20101000_S702. Next base: position 24,306 of record NZ_SFBO01000018.1, on the reverse strand, counting down.
CCATAGACTTCTCCCGGTTTTAGACAGCCAGTAATTACCATTAAAACCACTCCAACTAAACTGGTGACGAGAATCGGTTGAATATCAAAAGCAGCAATAATAATCACCAACAAAGTAATCATTAAAGCAATAATGCCTTTATCCTTTCGCAGGGATTCGATATCTTTCTCTTCTAAGACTAATAATTCTCGCGTGGTTTGTAAACCAATAAAACTCTGTTTTGGTCCCTGAACTAAGAGCAAATCACCAAACTTTAAAGGAATTTTTCCTAATCTTCCTTGCAGTAATTCCGAACCACGCCGAATCGCTAGAACTGTTGCATTATAACGCTGACGGAATTTCAAATCTTTTAAAGTTGTCCCAATTAAACGGGAATTAGAGAGAATCAAAACCTCAGCTAATTTTTCCTCACCTGTAGTAATTGCCGATTCAATATCTTCTTGTTGAAATTTGATATCAGCAAAGATTTCTAAACCCCGTTCATCTTTGATTTTTAATAGTTCTTCCCGACTACTGTGAACGATTAAAATATCGCCAGCATTGAGCACTTTATCGGCTAAAGGTTGGGGTAAATGTACCTTATTTCTGATTAATTCCAACACATCAAAATCAAACTTTCTTTGTAGTCCACTTTGAGATAAAGTTTGACCGATAAGATTAGAACGAGGGCTAATAATTACCTCACTCAGATATACTTTAGAACCATAATCATCGTCCAAAAATTCCCCCGTGGAAGATTTGCGATCGGGTAGTAATTTCGGGGCAAAAATTGTTAAATAAATCAACCCTGCTAAAAAAGTTACTAATCCTAAAGCAGTGAATTGAAATAAGCTAAATTCCCCATAACCCAGTTTGGCAGAAATACCACTAGCGAGAATGTTAGTAGAAGTCCCCACCACGGTAATCATCCCCGCTAAAACCGTGGCGTAGGAAAGGGGAATTAATAACTTAGAAGGGGAAATTTTTTGTTTTTTACACCAATCTTCAACGATAGGTAAAAAGATCGCCACCACTGCCGTGTTATTAATAAAAGCACTAATCGGCCCCACCAATGCCCCTAGGACAAATACCTGTTGGTGGGGACTTTTGCCCCCCCAAACCAGCAAGCGATCGCGAACTACTTGAATCACTCCCGTGCGGGTAATTCCGGCACTAAGCACAAACATCGCCATCACTGTCACCGTGGCAGAATTACTAAATCCGGCGATACCTTCTTCGGGAGTAACTAAACCCAAAAGAATCAGGACAATCGCCACGCATAAAGCGGTTAAATCTACCGGTAGCCATTCCGCCACAAAAGCGACTAAAGCAACGACTAAAACCGTTAAAGTCAGAATAATTGGTGTTGGCATTGATTTATTTTTTCGTCATGAACCAGCGAATAAATAACTTCTCCAACTCGATCCAAACAAACATTAAGGCACTAAATCCAAAACAGATTAATAATTCCGTGCCACTAATCCATTGAGTGCCGAAGAAGCTTTGTAGAGGAGGAGCATAAATTAACAACAATTGTAGGATCGTTGTCAAGCCCACGGCGGCGATAATGTAAGGATTAGAGAAGGGATTCATTTGCACAGCTAACTGGGTATGGGAACGCACCGCTAAAGCGTGACCCATTTGTGCTAAACAGAGGGTAGTAAATACCATGGTTTTCCAGCGTCCGGGATCTCCGATTTCGGGGGTTGCCTGAGTATATTGGTAAGCCCAGTACATCATAATAATGGTGAGAATGGCAAAGACGATGCCGATGCGAATCATATACCAACCCAACCCGCGAGCGAAAATGCTTTCCCGGGGGCTAAAAGGTGGACGTTTCATCACATTAGGTTCGGCGGGTTCCATTGCCAGAGCAAGAGCCGGTAAACCGTCGGTGACAAGGTTCATCCAGAGGATTTGCAAGGGAGAAAGGGGTACACCGCCTAAACCGAGCAGCGGAGCCGCTGCAATGGTTAAAACCTCGCCAATATTACTGCCGAGAATGTATTTAATAAAGCGCCGAATGTTACTGTAAACCACGCGCCCCTCTTCGGTGGCAGCGACGATGGTGGCAAAATTATCATCTAGCAAAATCATATCGCTGGCTTCTTTGCTGACATCGGTTCCGGTAATGCCCATGGCGATGCCGATATCCGCTTGTTTTAGTGCCGGAGCATCATTGACTCCATCCCCCGTCATGGCGACGAATTTGCCCCGTTTTTGCAGGGCTTGGACGATTCTCAGCTTATGTTCGGGAGAAACGCGAGCATAGACGCTAACACCATCTACCTCTCCCTCTAGGTCATTCTGAGACATTTTTTCTAATTCTTTACCCGTGATTACTCGCTCCCCGGGGGCAGCAATGCCTAATTCAATGGCGATCGCCTTGGCCGTTAATTGGTGATCTCCGGTAATCATAATCGGACGAATTCCCGCTTGACGACAGAGAGCAACCGCTTCTTTAACTTCTTTGCGGGGTGCATCGAGCATTCCCACCAATCCCAACCAAACCAGGGATTGTTCCTCACTATCTTCTCTTTCCGCTTCTGGCACTTCTGTCATCGGTTTATAGGAAAAACCTAAGACTCGTAGGCCATTACTCGCCATTTCGTCATTTTGTGCCAAAATACGGCTTCTTTGTTCATCTGTTAAGGGTTGACTTTCCGCCCCAACTTGGATTAGAGAACAACGTTCGAGAATTAATTCCGGCGAGCCTTTGGTAAACATTAAATAGGCAGAATCCCCCAAACCTAACTGAGCATTCTCACAGATTACTGACATTCTCTTTCGTTCGGAAGAAAAGGGAAATTCGCCTAAACGAGGGCTTTTTGGTGCCAATGCTTCCCGATATAGTCCTCCTTTCCCCGCTAACGTCAGTAAAGCTCCTTCGGTGGGATCGCCTAAAATTGACCATTCTTGCGCTTTATTTTGCAAAAGTGCATCATTACACAGCACACAAGCCGTTAAAATTGCCTGTAGTTCGGGATCACTTTCACTAACACCATTAAACTCACCGATGGGCGCGTAACCTTCCCCTGTGACAGTAATGACATGGTGGGAAGTATTAACTTTCTGCACCACCATTTTATTTTGAGTTAAAGTTCCGGTTTTATCGGAGCAAATCGTCGTTACCGAGCCTAAGGTTTCCACTGCCGGCAATTTACGGATTAAAGCTTGTCTTCTCACCATTCTTTGGGTTCCAATTGCCAAAGTCACCGTCACCACTGCCGGTAAACCTTCGGGTACAACGGCCACAGCCATACTGAGGGAAGTTTCGAGGAATGATTCAAAAAACTGCCAACCAAAGCGAATTACACCGCCAAGCACGACTACAGCCACTAAAGCTAGGGAACTACTCACTAAAACGTTACCTAACTGCGACATTCGCTGCTGTAGGGGAGTTGGTTCACTTTCTACTCCTTGCAACAAAGCGGCGATTTTCCCGATTTCCGTATCCATTCCCGTCTTGGTAATCGCCACTTTCCCCCGTCCTTGTACTACTTCTGTACCCTGATAGACGAGGTTAATGCGATCGCCTAAAGAGGCATCTTCCGGTAAAACCTTCTGTGCTTGTTTATTCACCGATTCCGCTTCCCCCGTGAGGGCAGCTTCGCGAATTTGCAGGTTTTGTGCTTCTAATAATCTGCCATCGGCGGCAATTTGTACCCCCGCTTCCAGTAACATGATATCCCCGGGTACAAGTTCCTTAGCCGCCACTTCAAAGGTGCTACCATTACGGATAACCCGGACTTTCGGCGAGGATAACTGCTTAAGGGCGGCTAAAGCCTTTTCTGCCCGACTTTCCTGTAAATATCCTAAAATACCGTTTAAAATAACAATCGTAAAAATAGCGATCGCATCTTTGGGAAATTCCGCTTTTTTCAGGTCTAAAACCGCCGAAACCACCGCCACGGCAATCAGCATCACTAACATAATGTTAGTAAACTGTTCCCAGAGAATCATTAACGGGCTGCGTCCTCCCGTTTCTTTTAGTTCATTTAACCCGAAAATATCCTTTCTTTTAACAATTTCCGCCTCGTTTAAGCCAGTTTCCCCATTGGTTCTCAGGATTTCTAGGGTTTGTTCGCCAGTTAAATTATGCCAAGCACGATTGTTCTCTATCTCCGAGACTTGAGGTGACGTAGTGGGAAAAGTCATAGCGATCGATTGAAGAGGGTGTACGCGTAAACTAAAAAGGTAAGCGAATTAAGCTAATTACATATCACAATATCAGTTATCAGTTATCAGTGACCAGTTATCAGTGACCAGTAAGCAGTCAGCAGTTATCAAGGAAGTGGGGTGTGGGGAGAACAAAGCCGCCTCCTGCCCCCTGCCTTCTCGATAATCTGAAAAAAAATGTAACGAAATGTGAAGTATAATAGCGAATGTGATAAAGACAAGACATTAGAGAGTAGATAGGAAACGATGCGAGTTGCGATCGCTGGTGCGGGACTAGCCGGATTATCTTGTGCGAAATACCTTGTCGATGCGGGACATACGCCCATCGTACTGGAACGTCGCGATGTATTAGGGGGAAAAATTGCCGCTTGGAAAGATGCCGATGGTGACTGGTACGAAACCGGTTTACATATCTTCTTTGGCGCTTATCCCAATATGCTGCAATTATTCCAAGAATTAGGCATAGAAGATCGTTTACAGTGGAAAGAACACTCGATGATCTTCAATCAGCCGGAAAAACCAGGGACCTATTCGCGGTTTGACTTCCCTGATATTCCCGCCCCAATTAACGGTATTGTTGCCATTCTTCGCAATAATGATATGTTAACTTGGGAGGAAAAAATTAAATTTGGACTCGGTTTACTCCCTGCCATTGTTAAAGGACAAAGTTACGTTGAGGAGATGGATAAATATTCTTGGTCAGAATGGCTAGAGAAACAAAACATCCCTCCTAGGGTAGAAAAAGAAGTGTTTATCGCTATGTCGAAAGCCCTAAACTTTATCGATCCTAACGAAATTTCCGCCACGATTCTACTAACGGCATTAAACCGATTTTTACAGGAGAAAAACGGCTCAAAAATGGCCTTTCTCGATGGTTCACCCACGGAAAGACTCTGCCAACCTTTAGTTGATTACATCACCGCTAGAGGTGGCGAAGTGCGCTTAAATGCTCCTTTAAAGGAGATTCTCTTAAATGAAGATGGTACAGTTAAAGCCTTCTTAATGCGCGGTTTAGATGGTGGGGAAGATTATCTTTTTCAAGCCGATCTTTATGTGTCTGCGATGCCTGTAGATCCTTTAAAAGTTTTACTGCCTAAACCTTGGCAAGAAGATAAATTCTTTCAAAAATTAGAAGGATTAGAAGGGGTTCCCGTCATTAATTTACACCTCTGGTTTGATCGCAAACTAACCGACATCGATCATTTATTATTCTCCCGTTCACCTTTACTCAGTGTTTATGCTGACATGAGCAACACCTGTAAAGAATACGCCAACCCCGATCGCTCGATGTTAGAATTAGTTCTCGCTCCCGCTCAGGATTGGATTAGCAAATCCGATGAAGAAATTATCGCCGCCACGATGAAAGAATTAGAAAAACTCTTTCCCCAACATTTTACTGGCGATAATCCCAGTCAATTGTTAAAATATCATCTGGTGAAAACTCCCCGATCGGTTTATAAAGCCACCCCTGGCCGACAAGCTTATCGACCTTCTCAGAAAACTCCGATCGAGAATTTTTATCTCGCCGGTGACTATACCATGCAAAAATATTTAGGAAGCATGGAAGGAGCGGTTTTATCGGGGAAATTAGCGGCAGCAGTGATCAGCAAAGATCACCCCGCAGCACCGCTAAACCCGAATAAAACCCAATCCACACCAGTGTCCAGCGCTCGTTAATTCTCTGGCTAGGGACTAATGACGAAAATGGCCTTGAGTGAGACAATGCTATATCATTAGCCACAGTTCGCCGTTAATCTAAGTCAATCATTCCGCCCCAGCAGAATGCTCCAATTGCCAAAACCGACCCACCCCACCAAACCCCTCGTCTCCCTTGCGGAGTCCTACGAACTCTGTCGCCGGATTACAGAGAAGTATTCCAAAACGTTTTATCTCGGTACTCTCCTGATGCCGAAAGCAAAACGTCAAGCGATCTGGGCAATTTATGTCTGGTGTCGTCGTACCGATGAACTGGTCGATGGACCCCAAGCCCGGTTAACTACCCCTGAAACCCTCGATTTATGGGAAAAACAGCTAGAAACCGTCTTTTCTGGGGTTGCCCTTGAGGATGCCGATGTCGCTCTCGTGGATACTCTAGAAAAGTTCCCCATGGATATCCAACCCTTTCGGGATATGATCGCCGGGCAACAGATGGATCTCTATCGCAGTCGTTATCAAACCTTTGATGAACTAAAACTGTACTGCTATCGGGTGGCGGGAACGGTGGGGTTAATGTCCAGCGCGGTGTTAGGATTGGAAGATGGCGATCGCTCGGCCCCTTGGCGACGCAATCAAAGCGTTTATATTCCCCAAGAAGAAGCGATCGATCTCGGTATTGCCAATCAATTAACCAATATTTTGCGGGATGTGGGGGAAGATGTCCATCGTGGGCGGATTTATCTACCTTTAGAGGATTTAGAGCGTTTTAACTACAGCGAAGATGATTTACTCAAAGGGGTTAATGATGACCGTTGGAAGGGGTTAATGCGCTTCCAAATTGAGCGGGCCCGTTATTACTACGATTCCGCCGAAAGGGGGATTCGCGCCCTTAATCCCGATTCCCGTTGGCCGGTTTGGGCGGCTTTACTGCTTTATCAAGGCATTTTAGACGTAATTGAAGCAAATAATTACGATGTCTTCGCCCGTCGTGCCTTCGTGCCTTTAGCCAAGAAAATGCTCTATTTACCCGTGGCTTGGTTGCGATCGCAAGCCTTATAAAGATGCGACGGGTTTTGTCGCTTGGCGACTCCACCCATCGAGTCTTAACTAGGGTTTGCTTTTTCAGAGCGATTTAGGAGTCACCAACCAGAAAGGTCCGGTTTCCGTGCAGGGAACATCTCGATCGGTTTCGTAAACCACAAGGCCATCTTGCCGATCCAAAACCAGGGCTTCTCCTAGACGGACGTAGGATATAAATGGGCCGAGATAGCGGACAATAGGCTCATCGCTACAGGCTGGCAATACCCGATCGTTAAAATACTCGCACCCCACATCCTCGACGCTTTCATAGTAGCGGATGCTGAGATCATCGATCGCTTTCCCCGGAAAGCGGTCTTGGATAGCTGACCGGAGAAATTCTGGCAGCGGTCGATCGGGCGATAATAATGTGGCAGATTTCATGGCTTTTCCCCCTAAAACTAAAGGAAGCGGGAAACTCTGACAAATGCCTATCCTCTCGGAACTATTCGCTTCCGCTCCCCACCTGGTCAATTTTTTACTAGGGATGGGATCTGGCGCAGGGAGTCCCCTTGTATTCATTGTAACAAATTTCTCCGCAAAGGTTCAGGGCGATACGGTGAGAACAGTTTTTCTTGATTTTTCGTTACAAAGATTGACAAATTTATCCTTTTATTTTGGCGATAATAATAATGGCGTTGAAGTCTTACAGTCTCTAAACTCTAGCTCTCTTATGGGGTAAGCCTTCAAGCTATCGCTAACTAACAGAAACCCGAAATTTGAGTTTTTATTAGAAAAAAAGTTAGCGATCACTTGTCAAGCAAGAGTTTCAGAATCTAGATTCGGTCAGGGATTTCCGAAAGTTCCAGAAGAACGCTATAGCGGTTCTCACACCTGTGTGGCACAGCTAAACCTTTGCTGGGTAAGCTTTTCAACATCTATAATGTACCTCTTGCAAACAGGAAACGCTATAATTTGGCACATATCCACAAGTTAGCTTAGTCCGAGGTTTTAAAAATTGCCTAGAGGACAATTCATAGTTAAAATCGGCAACGCCTCCTCCCAATACTAATTTTCAATAATCTTTTCTTAAGGAGTTTATTTCTCATGACACATCAACATATCATTCTCAAACTCAATGATGGAATTTTCGATACTAAACCGGAAGTCGTTAACGAAGTCAAACGGCTGCAACAAACCCTAAAAGATTGGGGAACTTTAGCGGCAAACGAATCAATAGATGGAAAGTTCGGACCGAAAACTGACGAAGCCGTTAAGCGTTTTCAAGGGAAACACTCTCTCACACAGGATGGTATAGTGGGTCGAAATACCTGGGCGGCACTCTTGAAAGTGCCACTATCAGAAATAGATATTATCCCTCGCCCCAGTGGTGGCACAGGTCAGGGGAATTCACCATTTTCAGGAAATAAAGGGATAATTCACAATGAACTGATAAGTCATGGATTTTCTCCTGTACAATGTGCAGCAATTTTAGGGTGCTGGCAGCAAGAATCTTCGTTTAATCCACGCGCAGAGGAAGGCCCGCCACCAAAGGGATTAGGATTAGCTCAATGGAGTTTTGACCGACGGAAACTTGTACCTGCATTCACGAATAGTGTGGCTACTGACATTCACAATCAAGTCGATCTTTTCGTTCAGGAATTAAATACTACAGAAAAAAAAGCTGGACAGATTTTACGTTCTGCCATAACTCTAGCACAAGCAATGCAAGGAATGAAAGAGTATGAGCGATTCGGAATTGCGGGAAATCGCGAAAAGTTCGCAAAACAAATCTTAAAGGAACTCACATAGTCATCAGTAAGCGATGCTCGGTTTTTGAAGTTCTCTAGATTTGCTCTGCTGACAAAACTATAGGAGAGGGAAATAATAGTGTGTAGTTTACTAAGAAATTAACTCTAGTTCTAACAAAGTTATTATAATCATCTCCTGATAAGCGAAAAGTCAGACTATTACCATAATATGAAATTAACGTTCCCTGATGTGAAATCAACATTCCCTTTAACGGCAATTCTCATTTTTTTGAGTGTTCCGACCTTTTCCCTCAAATCACAAGCTGCACCTCCACCTACTAAAGTAGGACAGTGTAGCAACACTTTTGTTTCTAAGGTAATGACTAGATTACAAGATGCAGTTACCAAGAAACCGATCTTGGGTTCGGGAACATCAATTGAATTTACTAACGGAATCTATCTGGTTTCTTATGACACGGTTCCTGAAGCCGAATCTTCCAAGCCCAGAGATCCAGTAAAATTGTGTTTAATTTCAATTCCGAAAAACTGCCCTCCTGGTGACAATCGAGGAAAAGTTTATACCGTAACTAACCTCAGAACCAAAAAAACATTCACGCTCCCAGATTCTCAGCATAGTTGTGGAGGAGCATAAACAGGTTTATTTTTCAATCCTCTAAACTATTCTAATTTTAACTTACTCTAACTAAGGAGAACAAAAAAATGCCTTTTACTGCCAAAGTGATTACAACTAATGAATGGGGATCAAGACCAGCCGGTCCCTTTGATAAAACAGTGCCTAAATTTATCGTGATTCACCATACCGATAATCAGAATCCCCCTAACGATTCCTCAAAGGGAACAATAGATGGAGCTAAACAATTAGCTCGTGATATTCAAAAATTTCACATGGATAGTAGAGGCTGGAGTGATTCTGGACATAATTTTCTGAATACAACTGGAGGAATTCTTCTAGAAGGAAGACATGGAACTCTTGATGCAGTCAAACAAGGAATGTGCGTTCAATCTGCCCATGCTCGCCAAGACGGAAACCGACTTGCTGGCGGTAATAAGTGTCCTGGAATTGAAAATGAAGGCAACTTCATGACTTTTCACATGGGACAAAAACAGTGGGATAGTCTAGTAGAATTATGCGTTTCTTTATCTAGCTCTTGCAACATTAGCCCCAAGAATATTCGAGGACATCGAGAGTTTAGTAATACTGATTGTCCGGGGGATTGGTTATTTAGTCAATTACCTCGTTTACGACAGGAAGTTGCTAATAAATTAGGTAGCACAGTTGAAGAAGATGAACCCTTACTTAAACTAGGTTCAATTGGTCAAGATGTTATTGAACTTCAACAAAAACTAACAGATAAAAGCTTTTCTCCGGGGGCAATAGATGGAGATTTTGGAGAAAATACCAAGCAAGCTGTTATTGCTTTTCAACGTTCTGTTGGACTAACTGCTGATGGTATTGTTGGACCTCGTACTCGCAAAGCTTTAGGTTTATAGGCTTAATTTGATGTGTAATTAATTCTATCGAGGTACTTATGACTAGAAAATTTATCGCCTGTAAACAACAAGTCTTCAATCGTGGAGTACCCCCTGATTCGTTTCTGAATGAATTGATCGATTGGGCCAAGCAAGCTCCAGATGATATCTTCACGCCGAATGATAAACACGACATTTACTCCAACGTCAAACCAGAACTCGGACCTTGGCAAGGTGTCCTACACCGCAAGGCAGTCATGCTGGAGGTACTGAGGGTGCTTGGCGGCTTCGAGAGTTCATGGAACTGGAACGAAGGAAGGGACACGACGAATCCTGACTCCAACACCCCTTGCTCGGAAGAAGCTGGAATTTTTCAATGCTCAGGCGATTCGATGGATTTTGACCCTAGCTTGAAAAAGTTGCTCAAAGATACTTCTGGCAAGACGGATTGCGAGACGTTTATCAAAGTCTCGAAAAGCAACCACAAATTCGCTATCGAGTATTGCGCCAGACTTCTGCGGTTTACCGTCAACCATCACGGACCTGTAAAACGAAAGGAAATTAATCCTTGGTTGAAACGCAATGCGGTGGTGGAGTTTCAGGGTTTTCTATCTGATTGAATTTCTGTAAGGGGGTACTAACCCCCCTCAATTTCAAGCTGACGACAAGGAGACTACTCCATGAAAAATCGGCGTTGCTGAATCAAGGTATGAATGCCAACTGTGCAGGTTCCCGTGCAAAAGTTAGTTTGGCTCTAGGTTTTAAAAATACTAGAAAAGAAGATTCATATCTCAAATCAGCAACTCCAGAAGTGGTTTAGTAGTGCCGAATTCTCGTTCCCAATCATTTAGGAGGTAGGAAAGATGACAATTTATGTCACCCGCGAGGGAGATAAACTGGTGGCCGATTCCCCACTGGAATTGGTGGAAAAATTACAACAATGTCAGGGGAGAATGACGGAAACAAGACAGGAATTCATGACTCGGATGGCTGCACAGATGGTGGCCAGCCAAGGCGTTACTGTTCCTATCACCGATCCAGAGAATTTTATCGCCGAGCTAATCCATAACGATTTTCTCAGCGTGGTGGACAGTATTGATGGCTAAAAGTCGGCCAGAGAATAATGAAATTCCCTTCGGCGGCCACGATCGGATTTGCCGAAAATTTCGGTTTAAGGTTCCCCGTCCTTTTAGGACGGCTCTTCTAAGGTTTAAATATAGTCCCCCAGCACTTCGGAAACACTTAATTGCTTAGACTGTGCGGCGATAGCGTCAGAACAGAAAAAACCCTGTTCTAGCAGGAAAGATAAGCTATAGGTGTTGTTTGGGGACGGGATATTGCCAGAACAGTAAACCTATAGCGATCATCGCACCCGCGCAAGCAGTTAAGATCGGATCGAGTCCGTTGAATAGGGACATATCTTGAGTTAGTGCTTGTAGCAAGGCTTTTAAAATTCCCCCCAAGATCAGACCGACGAAACAGAATAACAAGAATTGAACTCTCCGATTTTCCCCAGTAGATTGTCGCTGCTGTGATAGCCACCAGATTATGACGCCGCTTGAACCACCGCCAATCGCACCAGTCAGAGGAGTTCCCCCTCCCGATAGATTGTCTAGGGGGATCGTTATCAGCCAACAGAAGACTATTACTGCCAAAGCTATCCATCTGGCCTCCTGTTGTTTTTGTTGTATTTGTTCTAACCGTCTGACGGTCTCTCGATATCCGTTTGGTTCTCGGTGTAAAATCTCCCCGAAACACTGTTGGGCTTCATACCATTTGTTATTTTGGAAATAATCATTGCCTATTTGATAAAGATTTTTAATTTCTTGGATTTTTTGTTCTTGTTGTTTTCTCAGCTGCTCTTTGTCTTTTTGTTGCTTACGGAGTTCTTCCCTGGCTTGACGATACAACCCATCGGGATCGAAAAAATCGGGCTGCATTTGCCCAAAGATGTTAATAACTGCCGACCAATCCCTACTTTTATAATATTTTCGCCGTACATCATTGTAAAGCTCGTTCAACCGACGCTGCCGATCCGAGGCTAAATCAGCATTTTCTTGCCTATCTCGACCTTCGATGGGAATTGTCTGAACTAGCTTTTCCTCAAGGGGAGGCAGCAGGCGTATACTGCCTATTTCAGGTTTTTTATTGAGAGGTTGAGCGGTGAGTTGACGGTAGAGTCTTTCATATCCTTGCTCATCTAGAACATGAAAAGTTATCCGACGAAGTTCAACGGGAATATAGGGAGCATCTTGAGGGGCAAATATAACGGGAATAAATTTATTGTTGTCGATTTGATCGTAGAGATATTGGTTAATAATTGTTCCTTCCCAATTAACCCCCTTGCCTTTGCCCAGTTCTTCCTGACCTGTAAAGCGTTTCTGGTACGTTTCGGTACAGACAACCAGAACAAATTGAGCCTTGTTAATTTGGTGGGACATCCAGCGAGGCCATCCCACCTGTGGCGATGTCTCGTATAGGTCAATATTGCAGTCAATACCATCGCGGCGAAGACGATTCGCTAGGTCAAGCACGCGGTTTTGATGGGCTTCCGAGTCCCAACTATAACTAATAAAAACCTTTGGCGGTTGAGCGGCACCATTAGACATAGACGAGTGATGATTAAGGGATGGGAGTCATGCCCTCCAGTATAGCCAAGAACTAGATATCGGGTAAATTCTCTAGTGGGACTTCGGCGTTTTCGGTCAGCAAAAAAGGCTCAAACCATTACGGGACAAAGGGTTAACCTCGATTTATGATTTTCCTTGATCTATCTGGGTTTCAGCGATTGTGGGCTTCTCGAAGTAAATCCCAAGCGGGGATCGGAGTTGATGCTTTTATCGATTTGTTTTTTGTCTAAGTCCCACTAGATTGCGCTAATCTAAATTTATCTTTGTTTATCTTTGAAATTTAAGAATCTTGAGGAGTTGTGAGAATGGAAGCTAAACTGAAGCATTTGGAATTTATTCAAAATGTTATCGATCGAATGGCCAGTAATTCTAGTACCCTCAAGGGGTGGTGCATTACTGTTGTGACGGCTTTATTGACTCTAACTACCACCAACAATGGATATTATATCGTTCTGGTCTATCCGATCGTGATGTTTTGGCTTCTTGATGCTTATTTTTTGAGATTAGAGCGACTTTTTCGGAAAAAATACGATGAAGTTCGCCAAACCCCCCCAGAATTAGTCGATTTTTCTATGAATATATCCAGCGAAGCCAGTCAGATCAATTCTTGGTTAAGAAGCGTCCTTTCTCAGACGCTGCTGGTTTTTTACGGTGGCATGAACGGTGTCATCTTCTGGCTTGTCTGGATGTTAAAACGTTAGGTTCTTCGTTACTTTGTATGGTTCGATAGGGGGACATAAATTGACTAAATCTTTATCTGGCAAGAGACTTAATTGATTAGTTCGCTCTAGATCAAAAGCAATTGACAAAAATCGCCAAATGTCTTTCTAAATAAAGGTTCCATTCCTTATAACCCCTGTCCATTGCATAACACAAACCGAAGAACCAGACGTTAATGGTAAAAATGTCAATCCGTATAATTAAGCAAATCTTCAGGAATCGTCTTTGATGCCATTGATATAATTATCGTGTAGGGGATCTATTCCACAGGAATTTATCCACCCAGAGCGAATCTTTACATTTCGCTGCAATTGACTTTAAAAATTATTAAGAGGGATTGGATATGAAACGTAATTTAACTATAACTGCCTTAATTCTTGCGCCCGCTTTAGCTCTATTTCAGTCCTGCTCGTCGGTTCAACAAGTCACTCCTCCCAACCAAAAACAACAGTTAGTCTGGAAAACCAAACCTGCGGTCGTTCGGATTCTGGGCATTTGTGGGTCAGATGCGGTGTGGCATCCCTATGGAGATAAAAACGATCCAAAACCATTCCCCATTGATAGCAGTTTTAGAGGAACGGGTTTTTTCATCAATTCTAATGGCTATATTGTTACCAGTGCATCCCCTCAACTCAGTATAGGCAGTGAAGAGAGTTGCAAGGAGGCTATTAAAAGGAATATTCTCAAGAAACTTGAACACAACGGTGTTCGCAAACCCGATCGAGAGCTTAAAAATGTTGAATGGGAGGACAGAATTTACTACGTACCAGCAAGAGTTATTCTACCAAATGCCAAGGTTGAACCCCCTTTATTCGCGATTAAAAAGTCGAGTGAATCCTCCGATGTTACTCTCATCAAGATACCGGCTAATGATGTACCGACCCTGCGGCTGGGAGATTCCAAGAAAGTTCAAACCCAAGATTCCGTCATAACCCTTGGATTTCCCACTGACGCCGATTTCAAGCTCCAGGTTGATCAAGCCCTGACCGAGGAATCCTTCTACGAAGCCTCCGCCGATGAGGGCAGCATTTCTAACCCCTATAAACTCCGCCAACAGGGTAATCCTGTCCTTCAAGTGGATGGTATTGAAGCGGGAGAAGGAACTGCCGGCAGCCCGGTGATTAATAGCAAAGGTGAAGTGATCGGGATGTTAGCCCCCAAAGATCCCGAGTCTAACTCTAATAATATAGTTTTCGCCATACCCGCTAGTCTCATTCAGGAAACTATCAAACAAGCTGGTACAACGAACGAATCCGGACCGACGGATCAACTGTATCTAGATGGTCTAGAGCTTTACTGGAAGGGCAACATCGAGGGGGCAAGAGAAAAATTTAAAAAAGCCCAAGAAATCTATAATGATCACTCGGAAGTTAATCGTCTCCTGAAAGAGATAGCCCAGATCGAGGGCGATCGATATTTGAAGCCTTTGAGCGACCCATTTTATCAGTTATTACTAGCTTTAATTGCCGGTGCCGCCGGACTTGCCGCCTACTTTTTGCTTCGCCCCAAAGCCCCAGTCCGCAAGACTCCCAGTGGTTCCCCAGCGATCCCGGAGATGGGTGGGAACTCCCAGCAAGCCCAAGCTATGGATAATGGAGCGGGAAACCAGATCTGGATAGAACTAGAATGTCAGGGACAACTACGTCGTTTTCCCCTCAGTAAAGAGGAGCATCGCTTGGGACGAGATCCGGACTGGTCAGACTTTAAAGTCCCTGCTGGTTGGGAAGTCATATCCCGACATCACGCCATCTTGCGCAAACAAGGGGATGATTATCGGATTCACGATGGTGATGAGACCGTTCCCAGTCGCAATGGTCTGTGGGTTGAAGATGAGCGTGTCGGCACCCTTAATGACTATCCCTTGAAGGATGGCGATCAGATCAAGATCGGTAAAAATCCTCAAGAATGGGTAATTTTGACTTATTTCAACCAGTCTGGTAGTCAGGCGGCGGTCAGAGAAACCAGAATGGGACAATAACGATCATCTCTTGATCTCTTATCTGAAGGCTGGTTGTCAAAAATACATTACGAGCCGGAATCTGTGCCATCATTAGAGCAACGGGTTAAACGAATTGAGCGATGTTAGAGTTAAATCAACTCCTGGCTGGACACTATAAGGTTCTCCGTGCTTTAGGAGAAGGGGGATTAGCCAAAACCTACATTGTAGAAGACCTGCATCGTCCCGGTCATCCTCAATGTGCTGTCAAATACCTAAAACCAGCCAGCAACGATCCGGATTTTTTACCCACCGCTCGACGATTGTTTAAGGAAGAAGCAGAAAATTTGGAGGTCTTAGGAGAACACGATCAAATACCTAGATTATTAGCTTATTTTGAGGAAAACCAAGAATTTTACTTGGTGCAAGAGTTTATCGAAGGTCATACCCTCGATAAAGAACTACCTCCCGGTGTGCGTTGGACGGAAAGCAAAATTATCGCTTTTCTGCAAGATGTGTTGCCGATTTTAGAGTTTGTTCACAGCTACAAGGTCATTCATCGAGATATCAAACCCAACAACCTGATCCGACGAGATCGAGATGATCGCTTGGTACTGATCGATTTTGGAGCAGTTAAGAAAATTCGCAATCCAGGTACATCTTTGCAAACCTCCCACTCTCCCCTGACAATTTCTATTGGAACAGAAGGCTATATGCCCACGGAGCAGGTGCGAGGCAAACCCCGTTTCAACAGCGATATCTACGCTCTGGGTATAATCGCTATCCAAGCCGCTACTGGGATGGATCCGTTAAAATTACAGGTACTCGATGATGACAAAACTGGAGAGCTGCTATGGCGTGATTACGCTAATGTTAGTGACGGATTAGCGGCCATTCTCAACAAAATGGTTAGTTATCATTTTAAAGACCGTTATCAAAGTGCTACGGAAATCATCCAGGCACTCGCAGTGCTGACCAGTCCCTCCCAGTCACCTATTTCTGAAGAAACGAATCCATCAACAGTTTCGACTCCGATTATTCGAGAAACGAGAGTTAGTAGTGAAAAGTCTGGTTTAAGGGAAACGAAAGTTAGTAGTGAACAGTCTGGTTTAAGGGAAACGAGAGTTAGTAGTGAACAGTCTGGTTTAAGGGAAACGAGAGTTAGTGCTGAACAGTCTGGTTTAAGGGAAACGAGAGTCAGTGCTGAACCTCTGGCTTCACAGTCTGGTTTAAGGGAAACGAAAGTTAGTAGCGAACAGTCTGGTTTAAGGGAAACAAAAGTTAACTTAGAAGTTCAGGCATCCATCCCTTTAATTCCTTTAATACACCGCTCCTATCGACTGATAACAACCCTTAAGGAAAGCCCCTTTCGCCAAACCTACATCGCCGAAAATATCGAGCGACCCGAATGCGGGCGTTATTTGGTCAAACGCTTGCTCAAACCGACAGACAGCGCGATCGATGGGCCAACAGCACAGCGTCTTTTCGCTCAAGAAGCAGATACGCTCAAAAAAATAGGAGAACATGACCAAATACCCGGACTTATTGATTATTTTGAGGAAGATGGAGCTTTTTATCTAATTCGAGAATATGTAACTGGTCATCCTTTAACCGAGGAACTTCCGCCCCATCATTTTTGGACTGAAACCGAGATAGTCGCTCTATTGCGAGAAGTTTTGACGATCCTACAATTTATCCACGGTCAAGAAGTCATTCACCTCGATATCAAACCTGATAACCTCATTCGGCGACAGCAGGACAATCATTTAGTTTTAGTAGATTTTGGTGCGGTTAAAAGGTTTCCAGGGGTTGCCGAGAATAGTGTTGAGTCGGTCAATTCCAACGGTTCCCCGGGAACATCGGGATATATGTCAACAGAACAAGCTCGCGGCAAACCCCGCCCGAGTAGCGATATTTATGCGTTAGGTGCGATCGCAATTCAAGCTTTAACTGGAATCGATCCCAAAAATTTGCCTGACGATCCCGAAACGGGGGAAATTAGCTGGCAACAAAGGGTTAGGATCGGTGCGGGGTTAGAGGCTATTCTCACCAAGATGGTGCGTTACCACTTTAAAGATCGCTATAAAACGGCAACAGAAGCAATGCAGGCTCTCGATGAATTAGTCCCCACTGCTCCAGCTACCACGACCGAGCGAGCTACTAACAAGGCAGCAAGACCCCCAGTTCCTATACCGCGTCCCCCCCGGCGGTTTCTGACCATCGGAGTGGGAGCACTCTTGACCCTAGGAGCGATCGCTATGGCTGGAAGTTGGTTTCTTTATGCAAAATCGCCAGAATTTTATTATCAGCAACTGGAAAAATCTCTAGAACAAAAAGATTGGAAAAAAGCTGACGAACTAACCTATAAACTCATGCTCAGAATCGCCGGACCAGAATCGGAGCGGCAAGGACGATTTAACCTAGAAGAATGGCAAGAATTTGACTGTGATGATTTTAAAAAAATTGACGCTCTTTGGCATCGAGCCAGTGACGGCAACCTCGGCTTCAGGGTTCAGTATAATATTTTTTTCGCTCGGGTCAAAAAAGATGTGAACCTCTTCTATAAGACTATCCGATGGAGAAACCCACAGGGGGAGGTTACAGTAGAATGGAAATACGATCCGCAGACTAAAAGGGTTGCATATCTGCGAGGGAAAGAGCCACTGTTTACCGATCCGCCTCGAGGCCATTTACCCGCTATTCTAGAATGGAACGACGGCAAGGATCATCGATTTGATGTACGCGCTCGATGTCAACTTTAGCCATGTTTTCGCTGGTTTTTGGCTGATGCTTAAGACCATGGCTGTAAGGTAAGCTGTTGACTATCTAAATTACTCGTTAAGACTGTCTGTGAGAAGGGAGCAGGGAGCAGGGAGATTGGGCTTGAGCATTTGTACTAAAGTTTCCCATACGCAGTTTAAATTCAGTACAGCTTAATTCATGAATTTATTTAACAAAGACAGACTCTACCTGTTCGGAGTAATCTTGATAGTCTTTGTTTGTCAGTTAGCCTAGAGACTTTGAGCAAATTCTCGTATTTTCCCAATTACAATTATAAAAGAAAAATTAAGAAAATAACGTTTCTATTGCTTAGGAATGTAGAATGATGGGCTGTGTTTCCTATTGTTTGTATCCCTAGCAATTCAGGTTAGGATATTGCCAATGGCAACAAGCCGAGAATAGCAATAACAGGCTGATGTGCGGGATGCTGACGGCCGACAGCTTAAAGCTATAGGAGATAATTACTAAACTGCGATTCTGAGTAAATTTAGCTGAAAGGGGGACAAGAAGGCTGAAATCCATATATCATAAGCTTTTCATGGTTTTAGCTCTAAAAAGTTCGCCGCACCATCTCTCACTTATTAATAATAATTCCTAGTAAGCTCGCTCCTATCCCTAATTCTTTCGTTAGCTTTTTGCCTAGAATCGCTAGATCTATTTCTAGCGAGAGAAGCCAGAAGCCTGTGTTGGCAAGTTTTCTAGCTCGCTTGTCCCCCTGTCAGTAAATTTAGTCTAATCAGTTAATAATTTTTTACACAAAAACAACCATAAATACTTGACAGTTTTGTTTTATTTATTCTAGAATCCTTATCAGGGATACTAAGTTAGTTAAGACAACTAAACATTTTTGAATTTTGGAGAATAAATATTTATTCTCTGAGAGAACTTAATAGCCGATTAAATAGGAGTTCATAATAATGAAACATAACTATCAATTTGTCCTCATGGGGTTACTGGTCAGCAACTTGGGGTTTTTCGTTCAAGATATTATTCTACCTCCAGCAAGGTTGGCCGCCGAGCCGCCTCCAACGGGAACGACAACCACACCGACCGTTACTCCAACCCCAGGGATGACTACACCGACCATTACTCCAACCCCAGGGATGACTACACCGACTGTTACTCCTTCCGTGGGAACCCCAGCATCTGAAGAAACGAAACTTTATAAGGAATTAGAAGATGCTCTGATCCGTCAAGATTGGAGAAAGGCTGATGCGGCCACCTTTCAATTATTATTAGCAATAGTCGGACCACAATCCAAGCAGCAAGGGCGCTTTGTTTTAGAAGAGTGGCGACAAAAACTCAGTTCAGATAAAGATGCCTTCTGCAAAAAAGTTGTCGATATCGATGCCCTCTGGAGTAGCAAAAGTGGTGGACAACTGGGTTTCAAAGTTCAGAAAGACATTTTTGAAGAAGTGGGAAAAAATGCCAGTAAGTTTTATGAAACAATCCAATGGAGACTGCCTGGACAAGATATAGTAAAAGTGGAATGGCGTTACGAACAACTGGAAGGTAAAACTAAATATATTGCTGGCTTAGAACCAATTTTTACCAAATCGCCAACTCCACCTCGAGGCCATTTACCCGCGATGTTAGAGTGGGAAGATGGTAGGGAGCATCGATTCCAAATGATTTATATCTGTGGACTGTAAAACGGTTCAACCCCTGGCTGCAAGCGATATAATCATGGTTAAGGCAACGTTCATCATCGCTTTGTGAATGAATACCAGGGGGCAGTAGGCTAGATGAGAACCTTGATATAGCAATTTTCTTGATTACGAGGCACAAAATTGTCCCTAGACGAGTCTGAGTACAATAGTCAGTAGCCTAAAAAATGAGAAACACTATATTACTAAACTTTAAGGGTTCAAGGGTATCTAAGCTGCTTTAGCTACTTTTATCTGTCTTGAGTTTGGCATTTAAGCAAATAAATCAAAAAAAATCTAATTTTTATTTGCTTAGGTTGATACTGTTTGTGTATCTTGTATGAAAAATATAGGGGATTCAGTGATAAAAATTTTCGGATATTAATTAAATACTTGAAGTGAGGAATAAGTAATCATGAATAAATCTTGTTTTTTATTAGCGGCAGGTTTTACCGTATTACAAGAGTTAATCTATTTTCAGACTGGATTTGCTCAACCAGAAAATGTTATCGAGGGAAATAAATCAGAATTTAATGGAATCGTGATCGAGAAAAATCGGTCAGAGGCTAGTGGGAGCGTGATCGAGGGCAATAAATCAGAAGATACTGGAGTTGTGATCGCTAAAAATAATGAAGATACTACTGGAGTGGTCATCGCCAAAAATACCACGTCTGCTGGTGGTGGTCAAAAACCCGTCAAATCTCCTGTTGCTCAACAAACTATTATTAGAAAAACTACAACAACGACCGGTACTCGTTCTAGTCGTAGACAAATCGCAAGAGAGACTGGTCGGTCTAGTGTGAAAGAACCTCGAATTAAACCCGTCGTTTCGACAACTATCGTTCAAAAAACTGTTGTCAAACCCCAGTCAAAACCAATTGTTACCCTCGTTGCTTCCAGCACTATTCCCAGACGGCCAACTTCCACACCTGCCCGGATAGCAGAACCGACTCCCAAACCGGTAGTTACCCTAGAACCAACCCCGATCAAGACACCAATAACCGAACCAACGCCCGCTCAACAACTTCCCAAAAATTTGCAGAAAGCTAACTTTCTCTGTATTCAAGAAAACAATCAACCCACAACAGTAATTGAACTCAACCAACAGAAGAAACTTCCCGTCATTCTTTGGGAGTCTGAAGAATTTAAAGAGATTGGTTATGATCCACAAAAACGCTGTGAATTGGTAAGTAAGCGATTAGCGGCCTACAGCAAAGATAGTAAATTCAATTATTTAACTACGGGGAAAATTGATGGCAATCCCGTTATTTGCTTTACCGATCAAGTCAACGGGGAGTGCGTCAAAGGAACTCCTGAAAGAGACGGTATTTTAATTACTCTATCCAAGGGAACAAATCCCGATGAAACCTTAGAAACTTTAGTCGCTCTTTTAGAAACTCAAAATTCAACTATGCGCTCGCCACTACAACAATAGTTAATGAAATCGTCCCCGTCGGCTAGGTTCTGATTGACCTGATATTGGAGAAGGTGAGCCCGTTGTCCGGGCAAATAACCCTGTACCCGTGTGAGCAAATGCGTCCGCCTTTCCCCCGTTAATCAGTCGGCTACCCTAGGTCAAAAAGCAAAATTTCCGAGTCTTCTAGAGATTGAATAGCCAAAGAAGTTTCCTCGCTAATTGCCGCTCCATCCCCCGCTCGTAAATGCACGCCATTTAGGGTTATTTGCCCTCTAGCCACTTGTAACCAGCCATAACGACCGGAAGCTAAGGAATGAGTCAGGGACTGGCCTAGGGGCAGAATTCCTGCGTAGAGATTAACGTCTTGATCGACTTTAACCGCGTTACCCGCACCGGTGGGAGAGGCGATTAATTGTAGGGTATGGGGAGAAAATTCGATCGCTTTTTGTTCATAACTGGGTTCTAGATTTTTTTGGTCGGGAATAATCCAAATTTGCAGAAGATGGAGGGGATTAGTGGCAGAATGATTAAATTCACTGTGTTTTATCCCCGTTCCTGCGCTCATCCGTTGAATTTCACCGTGTCGAATCACGGAACCCGTGCCTAGACTGTCTTGGTGTTCTAGTTCTCCCGCCAAAACATAGGTTAAAATCTCCATATCCTGGTGTCCGTGGGTGTGAAATCCTTTTCCCCCAATCACTTTATCCTCATTAATAACTCTGAGACTCCTAAAATTAATCTGTTGGGGATCATAATATTGGGCAAAAGAAAAAGTATGATAGGTATCCAACCAACCATAGTTAGCGTGGCCTCTTTCCTCCGCTTGGCGTATAGTAATCATCAGTTTTCCTCTTTTTTATCTCTATATTCCTAGTATATGAAATCTTGCCAAAAATGAGCAGTAGGCACTTAAAATTCAGATAGTTACTTTAGCTGCTTTTTTAGCACCAAAAGCCTCCTATTGGGAGCTTAGGAAGAATGTAGTTACTTCTTAGAGCAGAGCAAATCATACTAAATCTGGTTATTAAAGACTGATTATTTATTACCCCTTTTGCCTGTTCTCATAAGTAGGCTATACGCAACGGATTTAGTATCATCTCGAGAATTGGCAAATATAGCTCGATTTTTGTTTAAGCTGTACTGCATTAAATTGCGTATTGAATAATTTAGTACAAATGCTCAAATTTCTTCTCCCTGCTTCCTTTCCCCCTCTCCCTGGCAGTCTTAAAGAGTTATTTAGATAGTCAACAGCTTATAATTGCGGCAAAAAACCCTAACTATAGCATTTGGGCAGGTTACTTCATAAGTTGCAGTTCAGCTTGCTTGATCAAGATTTCAGGTCAAACTTAAACCAAATCTCGCCAATCTATCCCTAAATCTTGTAATTTTTGAGCCATCTTTTCCGCTACTTCTTCCGGGGTGGGAACGAGTTTACCTTCAGGGGTAAAAAAGCGTAATTGGCTGTCATGAACCCCTAAAAATAATTCTAACTGTTGACTCCATAACCAACCCTGTTCATTCGCTGCAATTTCTTCGTATTTTCCTGCCATCAACTGAAACCCCTTAAATTCTAAACTGGTGGGATCAAACCAGAAATAGTTAGGAGTCCGGAAAGTTTCCTGATAAATTTCTTTCTTGAGACCTCGATCGGTTTCTGCCGTTGAATCAGACAAAATATCGATGATGACATGGGGATATTTGCCATCTTCTTCCCACACTACCCAACTTTTACGCGGTTTTCTTGCTACTCCCAAAACCACAAAAAAATCAGGACCACTAAAATATTCTGATTTACGTTGATTGGGACTGTAATAAATAGTCAGATTACCAAAAGCATAGAAATCTTGGCGGTCTTTCCATAATAACTCTAGTGATTGGATCAAAAGCATCAATTGACGCAGATGTAACTCTGTTTCCATAGGGGGTTCATCACTCAGTAAATCACTTTTGGGAAAGATAATTTTCTTTAACTCATCTTCAACAATAACCATGACAACCACTCAATTATTTAACCTTCCCTATTTTAGCTCTTCAGTAGAACGTTCTACTGTTTCCTATCAACCTAATCGTTTAGCAGGATTACGACGCTTTGCCATAGCGATTACCTTTCTCAATATTTTAGGTCATACCGGCCTTAGATTTGAACAATCTTCGGCACAACCTCTGGTGGCTTTAGCAACAGGTTACAGCGTAGAATTATTAGAAAGCGTTGATGCCGGGGTAAATGGCTTTAAACCTAGATATTTAGGAAGTATCGGTCAGTTTGTCGATTTTCTGCTTTCTGCCCATATTACCTCATTTTTACGCGTAAATTGCCTTTAATTGCCGGATGGTTAGGGGCTTTTATCTTACAAGCAATCCTTAGAAGTGCTATCTTTTAGACACCGTTAATCCCCGCCTTATAGTCATTTCAAATAAGTCTAATACACTCTAGACCGGTTGGATCCTGATGAACTCTGACATTGATATTCTCAATCTTAATTGAAATGACTATAATTATTCGCATAACAAGTCCCGAAGAGCCATAAAAAAGAACTGGATTGCTTCCTTACTCTAGGATTTCAGAAGTTTAATAAGTCTCAGATTGGCTCTCCCCGGTTTGGTGGGTAAAATGTATTCTAAGATACAGTCTTGCGGGCGAGGGAGTGGAATGAACCACAGAGACACAGAGGACACAAAGATCGATCGCTAATGTATAAGTTAAACTTATCACACAAAGTCGAGAAGAGCCTCAGATTATGAACGTCTAAAGTATTGTAAAGTTTCAATACAAATATGGTCATATATAGTCATTCATGGTAATATGTACAGACAAAACTATCGGACTAGGCAAAAAAAACAGGAATAAGTTATCGAACTGCTTGGAGGTGGTGGAAACAAGGGAATTTAACAGGCTATCAATTGCCTTCTGGTACAATTGTCACAACGGATGACAACCCTTCAAAACCCGACGCTGAGTTAAAAGACAACGGATAATAATGTTAGTAGCAGAAAGACACATTATCAAGAAAGGACATCGATTTTGGGCTGAGATAGATAATTTATCTTGGCAGTCTAAAAATCTTTACAACTCAGCCAATTATTTAATCCGACAAAACTTCAT